>CANHHS010000115.1 GCA_947460445.1 Opitutia bacterium
CGAGCATGGGTGAAGCACCGAGGTCAGCGCGGAGCATTGCAAGTTCGAGAGGCGAGCAGACGAGGCCACGTAGTCCGCTGTCGATCGCCATGCGTGCGAGTAGGCGAACTTGCTCGGCGGGCGCGCGACCAACTCCGACGGCAGTGAGTTGGGCGTCGTCCATCGAAGTCAGCACAGTGACGCCGAGCAGTGTGCAGTCGGGTAGATGTTTTGACGCTGCTTCGGCAGCGCGGGCGAGCATGGCGGGTCCGCCTGATGCGTGCAGTGTGAGCAGTGAGCAGGGACGTCCGCGCAAACTTCCGATTGCCGAAGCGACCGTGTTCGGGATGTCGTGTAATTTGAGATCGAGGAATACTTTGAAGCCGAGGTCGTGGAAAGTATCGACGATGCCGGGGCCGTGACGTGTAAATTGCTGCAGGCCAAGTTTGACCCAGCGGAGTTGACCAGCGAGAGGCTTGGCGAGGGCCACAGCTTCTTCCTGGGTGTCGACGTCCAGGGCGAGGATGAGGCTGCAGTTAGGAGGCGGAGCCATGGTCATTAGACTTAAGGACTAAAGTCTAAGGACTAAAGGACTAAAACTCGGTATAGGTCTCTTGTTAAACCTTAAGTCGGAACTTCACCACGACCTTGATGACGTCAATCGGGCCATCGACTTGTACCCCGGGCTGATGGGCATCGTTGGGTAGAAAAACGGCGAAGAGGCCAGGCTTAAGCCGAATCATGCGGTCGGGCTTGGCGGGTGGTGCGTATTTCTCAACGTCCTTCTCAGATTGATAGGGCCGGGTGACGGTCAGCCCACTGAGCGGCCCATGACCGCAAAGTTCCTCGCCAACGAGTACGACTTGAATGTCACCGAAGAGTCGGTGTGCCTCCCATTGTTTGTCAGCGTAAGGTGCGGTACGGTAGCGGTTAACTCCGCCCACAAGTTCGTCGCCGACGATCGGATATTTCCCGTCGGCAATTGAAGCATCGAGCGATGTCAGCCACGCGAAGGCCTGTGGGAAGAGTGGATGCGCCGCGGCGTGCGCTTGCCAGTTATTGAGTTGATCAAGGATCACGGCGCAGATCCCTCGATGTCATCCTCCGCGAGGTCTACAGATTGCTCAGCACCGAGAAGTTGGAGGAGTACGGCAATGCGCTTAGCGGGTGGGTGCAGACGCAAGACTTCACCTTCGGCGCCAGCGAAAACTCCACGAACGATGCGTACCTTGTCGCCGACCATGAGTGCGGCTTGCTCGAGTGAGAGTACGGCTTCGGGACCAAGAGCGCGTAATTCGGTGATCACGCTACGATCGACTGCGACAGGTTTGCTGTCACGACGAACCAGATGAAGGACACCGCGGGTGTGGTTGACGGGCCCTGAAAGTTCATCCGGTGCAAAAGATGCAAAAAGATATCCAGGAAAGAGTGGCTCAATCACCGTCTTCTTACCGTGCTCTGTTCGTTTGATACGTTTAACGCGCGGGAAAACAATTTCCACGCCTTCTATGGATTGGAGCTGTCCGGCGGCTACGGCTTCCTGACGAGGTTTGCACCTCACACAAAACCAGCCGTCAGATAATTCAGGCATGCTGTTTGAGTCGGTTAGCAGCAGGTAGCCAGCCAAGGGCGATGATAGCTAACTGACTTAGAACAAAGTAAGCTAAATATCTAAAGCCAGCTTCGGTGAATCCGTAACTATGTAATCCAACCCCAAGTAGATTCGTCCCAAACCATGACCAGGCAGTAATGATATTTCCAAAGACGAGAAGTTGCATCAGGCCTTCACGGTCAACAAGTTTACCCCAGCGGGCGTGGAGAGCGACGGCGCACCAAAGAACAATGAGCAGCGCGCCATTTTCTTTAGGATCCCAGCCCCAGAACCGGCCCCAACTTTGATCAGCCCAAATTCCGCCGAGCATCGTGCCGATGAAACTGGCAATTGTTGCAAAAGCTAAAATCCCATAAGCCGCCCGAGCCAGTCGCTGTGCGGTTTCTTCGGTATACCGTGGATGCAAACGTCCAATGAGGTGGAATGTTGCGAGCATACCAGCGACGAACATCGCAGAGTAGCCAAGCGTCACAATCGTCACGTGGGTTGATAGCCAGAAGTTAGAATCGAGTACGGCACGCACGCTTTCAAGGGCGTCCTCACCAGATAGGGCAAGGTTGTGGGCTAGAATGAGTGACCCAAATCCAGCTGCCGATGCGGCCGCAACACCCAAGCCGTTACGCCAAGTTTTCTCAAGTAAGAGACCGAGAAGAGCAGCGCCCCAGGCTACGAAGATAGTTGATCCATAGAGATTGGTCACTGGTGCGTAGCCGTGGATAAGCATACGGGCTAAGATTGCCGCGGTGTGTAAGGCGAAGACAGTCCAACCTGCGATGGCGCAATAATGACGAATCTTCGCGATGCCTGTTGCCCAGTGTACGAGGATAGCGAGCAGGATGAGTAGGTAGCTGACCAGTATCCAGTAGAAGGGTTGTAGTCGGGCGAAGTTAGATTCGGCACGGACCCGAGATGCTTCAGGTACAACCAGTAATGCGGCGAGTTCACTTAATGATGTTTGTGCGATTGTATCATTACCTGTCCTCCACGATTCTGCTAACCGCGCGTAATTCGGTACGATGGCAGGTTTATCCAACGACATCCCTTCGGTGACTTCGAGGAGCGCATCGCCAAGTTTTGACCATGTATGCTTGCCCGTACGAGGAACGATGCCGACGGTGCCTTGTTGAGAGATGTCGCGATAACGTTCGATGAGTTGCCGGATAATTTCTTGGAGTTGTGGGTCGAATCCACGTGAGGCGGGATCCTTCTTTCGCAAGGTTTCGATTTCTTGTGCTGCTTTCTGTAGTGAGTTTAACCACGCGAGGTATTCCTGTGATGGGGAGATTTCAGGCGGAAGATCGGGCGGAATGAAGGCAAGGCTAGTTGCTGCATATGCCCGTGCTGCAGCATCAAGGTTAAGCACGGCACGGTCAAAAGCATCACGCGTTGCCTGACTGCGCTCACTGGCGTTTTTCGAAGCAACGGAAATTGCCTCTACATGCGTGAGAACTTCATCCCAGCTGTACCATTTGGTGTCACCATCAGGTCTGCCGAGTAATGCTTGGGCGCCGACATGATCGACCCTAAATACTTTAAGATGACGTGCGACCCATGGGCGGAAGCACGTCTCTGCTAACCATTCCGTAGCGGACAATTCGCCGCCTTTAATTTGTAGGGGGCGTTGTTGAATCGAAAGCAGAACAGATTCAGGCACGGTTGGACGTCGAGCTGCCACCAAAACCTTATCAGACTCTGTCCATATACTCCGTGGTTTCCCGAAGATCACCCGATCTGTTTCATCGAGTGCGACTGTACGCCGACCACGAATCTGCAGTAATGTATTGGCGGCCAGAATATCAACGGGGATGACGCGTCCGTTCCATTGGACCGGTAACCTTCCAAGTTCTGACGCAAGTTCGCTGCGCAGGCTAGGGTCGGCTTGTCCAAAGGCAGCGGGTGTCGCTAAAAGTACACAGAGCAACGCCACAACGGAACTGCGCTCACTTAGGAAGCGTATGAGCCGTAAGATGAAGTGTAATAAAAGGCCCAATGACATAATTGCCACCGCCACATACGGCATCCAGTCAGCAGGATTGCGGACAACTTGAAGTACGGTTGCGGGCTTGCCGTCTGCCTGCCCAAAGCTTGATTGATAAAAAGTCAGTCCACCATGACGGAGTGGCTGGTTCATCGAAATCGTGAACTCGGTCGCAATACCGTTTTCGCGTAGCGTGATGTCGGATGCAAATCGTTTAGGGATATCGGTGCCGGGATGGCGATCGTGGGTAAACTTCCGAAGTTCAATCGAAAATGGTAAGTAGTCACGTTTGCGACGAACGGATATTTCCCAGCTCTTGGTGCCTAGGGCAATCCGCTGCGCACCCATTATTTCTTGAAATTGAAGTGAGGCTGCGAGTTCGACGACTTCACTACCTTGGCTTAAGCGAATGATGGCGACAGGATTGTTCGGGCGATTGTCGTCATACGATGTCGCCACAGGTTGTAGTCCCAGCGGTGCCCGTTGGGCAATCCCCGCAGGGTTTTTAAGCTGCAGCGGTTTCAGGATAGGATTCTGTGCCACTGGCTGCAGGGCCGCATTTGGGTAGAAGTTCAGAACCTCAACGCGCATGCCCTCAATTGTTTGAGGCGGAAGTCCATGCGTGAGCATCGACTCCGAGAAAGCAGTAACGCGGTCTTGTTTGGCGTCTGTGGTATCGATGACCACGAGTTCGCATTCGCGAAAAGCTTCGGTAAAATTACGGGAGGCACCTTCAGGGATTACCATGGCCGCCTCGTCTTGATAATGGGCAATCGCAAATCCACCGATTAGCAGCAAGACGAGCCCCGCATGGATCAGGGAAATGCCGATGCGCTGCCAGCCGGGTCGATAGTAACGAAAATGCGCTGTGAGGAGATTAACAACGAGTAGGGTTCCGAGTAGAAATCCTCCCGGGAGTGGAAAATGTAATTTAGCTTGAGCGCTCAGCGGGTAGAGGACGCCCCAGGACTCAAAGTACGCATCTTGTACATGCCAGACGCCCCAGTTTTGCTGATCAAG
>CANHHS010000116.1 GCA_947460445.1 Opitutia bacterium
CTAAAACCTGCTTAAGGTAAGGGTAACGTTGTTCGACGTCGGCCGGGAAACGTCCACCTGCGGATTTCTTATCCGTCCAATAATAACTAAAGCTATTCACCTGAAGGTAAGGAATACCACCGACTTGGACGAGGTAGTCGAGGTGGTGATGTCCCGTCAGTACGAGTCGAATGCGGGCGCCACCAGCGGTACGGTTAGCATCTTCAAGCACGGTGCGCACTTGGGCAGCATTAACGATACCTCCATCGATACCGTCGAGCCCTTGATGGCAAAAGACGATCACCGGAAGTGTATCTAAGGCGAGTGTGCGCTTCAGCCAATCGAGCTGCTCATCGCTAATCGCGCGGGCATACCCTTTGACTTGAATGTCTTTTCGACGTTCGTTGCCATCAAGAATGATGAGACGGTAGCCGGCCAGCACTTGCGTCGAGTATCTCGATTGGAGCCCCATCCACTTGGCAGTCTTCTCGGGCGTCGAACCCCCATCCATATCGTGGTTACCGAGAACGTCGATCTGGGGAAGCCCTGCCTCTCGCCACTGTTGCAGGAGCGGAAGATTCGCAGCTATGGGCTGACAAAAATCGCCGAGTTGAACCACGGCATGGGCACGCATTTCTTTCGAAGCAGCAATCAACGCCGCTAAACGAATCACACCATCGGGAACAATATCATGGTGCAGGTCAGCACCCACGCCCAGGCGCAGTACGCGAGTTTCTTCAGCCGCAGACACGTACGCGGGCAACGTCCACGCCAGGCCTGTCGCCCCTGCCAGACGAATAAAATCACGACGCGTGGTTTTCATCGAAACGACTTTTGACGATGGGCCGCATCTTTCGCCCGATTCGTTACTACTTCGAGGACGCGCACACCCTTCGAACGCCGTGCGACTTCACGACTGAAATGATTCCAGTTCTTAACCACTTGGTGCGATACACCGAAAGCGCTGCAAAGTTTGCCCAAGGAAACACCCTGTGGAGTACCCCATAATTTTTCAAAGTTCTTAGACGATGCAACGGGGAGGTGATTAAAGATACCACCGCCGTCATTATTAATCACCACAATGGTGAGACTGCCGCCGAAGTCTTTAGCGAGCAGAAGTGCATTGCTGTCATGCAAAAATGCTAAGTCGCCGCAGAGCAAGAAAGTGCGACGTCCATCGCGGGCGACACCGAGCGCAGTCGAAACAGTTCCATCAATTCCATTGGCACCACGGTTGCAGAAAATTTCTGCGGCTGTTTTGGTTGGATGCCAGAACCATTCAAGGTCACGAATGGGCATCGAGCTGCCGACAAAGAGACGGTCAGTTGCCTCGAGTGTTTTCGCGAGTAAAGGAACAACGCAGCCTTCGAAAGACCATGACACGGCTGAAGCTTTCTGCAGGCGACGTAGAGCCTTGGCTTCATGTTGACGCCAAAGTTTTTGCAAAGGGGATAAGGCAAGCGAGGCCCCTGCTCCACCGGGTACAAGTTCGGCATCCAAACGCGTCCATTGACTGTGCACGGGGTCGGTATTCTCGCCGGGACGGCCCACGAGAACTGTTGGGACGTCCGCATCGGCCAACCAAGCACGCAATGTCTTACTTGTGGGCAAATCAAAGAGACGAATGACCGCATCTGGCCGCAGGGCTTTCTGTGCTCTGCTATCGCGGAGAATTAAATCGTAGGATGCAACGAGCACGCCGCTGTCGACCAAATCGCCACGCAGGGTTCCGGCACCATCCACCAACACAGGCCAACCTGTCAGCCCGGCAAGTTCACGAATCGCTGCGGCTAGTTTGTCGCGATTAGCAGGCGCATGCGGCCCAACAACGATGACACCAAACTCGGCGCCCAATACGCGGGAGACGACATCAAGGGGTTTGATTTGCGGAACAAGTGTCAGAGGCTCAGGAACGTCACAAAAAGTCTCGAGATCGAAACCCTTCGGCAGACGGAATCCAGCTTCGGCAACAGACGGCGCCAAGGGATCGCGGAATGGTAAATTAAGGTGAACAGGACCAGCGAGTGGACCCTGGGCACGCTGCCATGCGTCGATAAATGTCTGACGTACAGAACGCAGTCGTGTGAGATCCGAAGATGGTACTGCTGTTTCCGTTTCCCAAACAGGGTAACTGCCAAAGATGCCGACTTGGCGGATGGTTTGACCTGAATGGCATTCGCGCAGTTCCGCCGGACGATCGGCTGTCAAAACGAGTAATGGTATCCCCGAAAGGCGCGCTTCGATGACGGCAGGAAGGTAATTCGCGGCAGCGGTACCAGAGGTGCAAAGCAGCACGACGGGGCGGCGGGTTGCTTTGGCGATGCCGAGGGCGTGAAAGCCAGCCGAGCGCTCGTCCAAGGCAACGGTAAGGTCTAACCCGCTTAAGTCTGCCAAGGCTGACGCAAGGGGTGTCGAACGCGACCCAGGGGAGACAACGGCATGACGCAATCCAACCGCAAAGAGCGTCCGAGCGACCACCTTGCCCCAAAGGGCATTGGTATTCAGAATCGGTTGAGTGCGTAGTCGGGCCAAGGGAAATGGAGAATGAGGCTAAAGCCCAAAGCGCTAAAGCCTAAACGGCCGGCGTAGCCGGCCAAGCAGGAAGGAGCAAGGGGCAAGCAGGAAGGTGACGACGTACAGGTTGCTCAGGCCTGTTATTCACTTCCCGCTTCCTGCTTCCCGCCTCCCGCTCGGCCAAGGCCCAGGGCCTCGGCCGCCCTTTCCCTTTGACCTTTCGGCCGTCCGCCCTTCCGTTAGGGGCACTTTTCCCGTGCCATTTAGCCACATTCGCAACTTTTGTATTATTGCTCACGTCGACCACGGGAAGACGACGCTTTCCGACCGTTTGCTCGAGCATACCAAAACAATTGAGATGCGCCAAATGAAGGCGCAGATGCTCGACGCGATGGATCTCGAGCGGGAAAAAGGTATCACGATTAAATGTCACCCGGTGACAATGACCCACACCGCGCCCGACGGTAAGGTCTACCAGCTCAACCTCATCGACACCCCTGGACACGTTGACTTCTCCTACGAAGTCTCGCGCTCGCTCGCAGCCTGTGAAGGTGCCGTCTTACTCATCGACGCCTCCCAAGGCGTCGAAGCACAAACCGTCGCCAATGCTACCTTGGCAATGCAACAAGGCTTAGAAATTATTCCCGTCATCAACAAGGTCGACCTACCTTCCGCACGGCCTGATGAAGCTCGACGACAAGTGGAAGACATTCTGGCAATCCCGGCCGATGAAGCCGTCCTCGCTTCTGGAAAATCCGGTATCGGTATCGACGATATCCTCGCTGCCGTTGTCCGTCGCGTACCGCCACCACGCTGGACAGATTACCCACAAGCCCGCGCACTTATTTTCGATTCGGTTTTCGATAGTTACAAAGGCGTTATCACTTATGTGCGCGTATTCTCGGGTACATTCCGCGCCGGCCAAACCATCGAGCTTTTGGCAAATGGTATTCAATCCGTGATCAAAGAAGTTGGGCGATTTAATCCGAAGATGCACGCGGAGGATGAAATCGGTCCAGGCTCTGTTGGTTACATCGTAATGAACATCCGTAACGTCCATGACGTTAAAATGGGCGATACCCTTACCCTTTCGGATAACCCAGCCAAGGAACCCGTCCCTGGCTTTAAGGAAGTTGTGCCCATGGTCTTCAGCGGCATCTACCCTCTCGACACAGCTGACTACGAAAAGCTCAAGGTCTCGTTGGCTAAATTAGCCATCAACGACTCTTCACTTACCTATACAGCGGAATCGTCCGCTGCACTCGGCTTTGGCTTCCGTTGCGGCTTCCTAGGGTTGCTCCACATGGAAATCGTTCAAGAGCGCTTACGTCGCGAGTACGACCTTGATATTATTTCCACCTATCCATCGGTGGTTTACAAAGTGCATACGGCCGATGGGGTTACCCATACAATTGATAACCCTGTGATGATGCCCGACCCTTCGGCCATCGTCAGCATCGAGGAGCCTACGATTCTCGCACGCATTCACATCCCTGGAACAAGTATCGGTGATATGATGGCCCTCATCCAAGAGAAACGCGGCAGCCTCGATCGCACAGAGACTATTGATAAAGAACGCGTCGTTCTTGTCTGCACCCTGCCGCTCAATGAAATCCTGGTTGATTTCAACGACCGCCTGAAGTCGATCACTCGCGGTTATGGTTCACTCGATTATGAGTTCGGACCTTATGTGGTTTCGGATTTATGTCGATTGGACATCTTAGTGAACACCGATCCTGTGGATGCCTTTGCGAGTATCGTTCACCGCACGAAAGCCGAAGGTCGCGGACGGCATCTCTGCGAAAAACTAAAAGAGCTTCTACCGCGCCAGCTCTTCAAAGTTGCCATCCAGGCTTCGGTCGGATCCAAGGTTATCGCACGTGAAACGCTTGGCTCAACGGGTAAAGACGTGACCGCAAAGTGCTACGGCGGTGACATTTCCCGTAAGCGCAAACTCTTGGACAAACAGAAAGAGGGTAAAAAGCGGATGAAGCAGATTGGCAAAGTCGACATCCCCCAAGAAGCCTTCATTAAGATTTTGAAGAATGAGGACTGAGGGCGCGGAGCGCCC
>CANHHS010000117.1 GCA_947460445.1 Opitutia bacterium
ATCGGCAATTTGGATCTTTACCGAACCTCTGGACATTTCCCTTACTATAAAGACGCCCAGTTTCCGCCGTTAGTTGAGCGTGAAGCTATGGAGATGCTCTCCAAAGAAGGTTGCGGCTGTGGCGAGCTCATGAACCGCCTCGATTCAGGCGCCGTGCAGGGCTTCTTGCTGAAGCCCATGAATTGTCCGCACCATATTCGTATCTTTGCTTCACAGCCGCATTCATACCGTGATTTACCGGTTCGTTTAGCTGAGTTCGGTACAGTTTATCGCTGGGAGCAATCCGGTGAGCTCAATGGTATGACGCGTGTGCGCGGATTTACCCAGGATGACGGCCATCTCTTTTGTACGGAGGATCAAGTAGCTCAAGAGGTTCTCGGTTGCTTGGAGTTAGTCAAAGTCGTGCTGCGCACCCTTGGACTTCAGGATTATCGCGTTCGCGTGGGTCTGCGTGCGCCCGGTTCAGATAAATATACTGGCTCGAATGAGAATTGGACCAAAGCCGAAGCCGCTTGCCGTTCAGCAGCAGCAACCCTGGGCGTTCCTTTCAGTGAGGAGCAAGGTGAGGCGGCCTTCTACGGCCCCAAGATCGACTTCGTCGTCCGCGACGTCATTGGCCGTGAGTGGCAATTAGGCACGGTGCAGGTCGACTTCAATTTACCCGAGCGTTTCGAACTCGAGTACATCGGTTCAGACAACAAGCCACATCGTCCGGTGATGATCCACCGTGCGCCTTTCGGCTCCATGGAGCGGTTTGTGGGTATTCTGATTGAGCATTTTGCGGGCGACTTCCCAACTTGGTTAGCCCCAGAGCAAGTACGCGTCATGACATTGAATGATGACATGATCCCGCATGGTCAAAAAGTGATTGAACAACTTAAAGCTGTCGGCATCCGCGCTTCCTTGGATGAAGTCAGTGACAAGCTTGGCGCTAAAATCCGTCGTGCTGAGCTCGAAAAAATCCCGCACATGTTAGTTCTCGGCGCCAAAGAAATTGAAGCGGGCGTGGTCTCCGTGCGCTCGCGTGCAGATAAGGGTATGGAAGGCAATATGCCGCTGGCTGACTTTATCGCGAAAGTACGTGCTGAAGTTACCGAGCGACGTCTACGTGTTCCTGCACCCGTTGCACCTGCGCCCGAAAAGAAGGCCTAATTTTCCTTCGTTACAATCGGGGAAGAATTGTCATTCCTCTTTGGACTTAAGTCTGTACGGTTCTGTTGCATGCAGAGAATTCTATGTTTGTTGGTCTTGGTTGCTGTCGTGAATTTGCAAGCGGTGGATGTTTTTGAACAACAACGACGTCTCGGTCGCTCTCTGAACTTAGGAAATGCTTTAGAAGCTCCGAGTGAAGGGGAGTGGGGGTGGAAGATTGCCGATGAAGATCTTAGTCGCATCAAGCAGGCAGGCTTTGACTCTGTACGTATCCCGATTCGTTGGTCAGCCCATGCGAATCCATCGCCGCCTTATCAGATTGATCCAGTATTTGCCGAAAGGGTGAACCATGTCGTACGGACTGCTTTGGCTAAAGGTTTAGCAGTCGTCATGAATGTGCACCATTATGACGAGCTTGATGCTAACCCTGGTGCGCACCGGGAACGTCTGGCGGGCATCTGGCGGCAAATTGCTGAGAAATATCAAGCATACCCAGATGCCTTACACTTTGAAATATACAACGAACCGCACTGGAAGTTAAACGCATCGGAATGGAATTCGACATGGGTTTTAGCTTTGGCAGAAATTCGTAAAACTAATCCGCATCGCGCCGTCCACATTGGCGGCGTACAGTGGAATCAATCTTCTACGCTTAAAGATTTACAGTTACCAGAGGCCGACAGACACATTATTGGACACTTTCATTGTTATGCTCCGTTCCAGTTTACACACCAAGGTGCCGAGTGGGTATCGAGTCCGTGGGTTGGCACGAAGTGGGTCGCAACACCCGCCGAACAGGCTGAAATCCTTAAGGTTTTTTCTTTGGCCACTGAATGGTCGAAGCAAACCCAACGCCCCGTCTTTTTGGGCGAATACGGGTCCTATGGGAAATACGCTGATGCCGAGTCGCGGGTGCGCTGGACGGCCTTTATGGCCACGACTGCCCGTAAAAATGGCATACCTGCAGCTTACTGGGAGTACTGCGCTGGATTTGGTCTTTGGAATCCATTAGAAAAACAATGGCGTGAGCCCTTGTTGAATGCGGTATTAAGTCGCTAGTTCGGGTGCCTTTTGGGCTTTTCTTGGACGTTCATTGAGGTAATATGACTCTTACCCCAGTTTATGCGAAATCCCATTAAGTTCCTGACACTTTTGGCTGCTGCCTCATCCCTTACGGTGAGTGCGCAGGACGTTGCGGGATGTCAGATTGCGCCGATTGCTCCCATCTGCCCGATTTACATCCCAGGTGTTGGTGCGGGCCCTATCAACTATGGTCCAAATAAAGAATGGTTCACTTTGGATTTTACTGATCTGAATTCCGGAACCGAAATTATTGATACGTCGCTCCTGGAGGATATTTCTGGGTTCGGTGCAGATAACGGTGATATCGCTTGGGATGGTGAAAACTTCATCTGCGTTTTCCCTGAATTCGAATTGCACCCAATTGATCGCGTCATCGACCCGATTTTTGGACGTTTTGCGGAGTTAGGTTCAAATGTAAGTTGGGTGCTTGGTACCTCGAGCGACAACAACGTCATCCTTGCTTATGATTATGACTACAATCCCGTGGTTATTAACCTCTCAGAAGGAACAACACAGTCCATCGGTATGGCTGCTCGATCACTTTTTGCAGACCCCGATGAAATTGTAACGGCAGACATGGTTAGTCTGACACCCTCAGCTATCTCTGCCGATGGTTCTACGGTTATTGGTAATGCCTGGGATGCCAATGGGGTGTTCCGTTATCGTACGGCGGAAGGCGGCTCAGTATCGGCATTGCAGTTACCGCACTCTGATTGGTCATTTGGTACCGCGACGGCACTTTCCTCGAATGGTGATATTGTTGCGGGGTACGCTGTTAAATTAGACTCAGGATTTTTCCATGCAGTTAAATGGGATGCCGCAGGTCAACTCACCCAGCTCAACCCGATTCAACTCGATGGAACTGGTAGCATGGCGCGCTTTATTACGCCTGATGGTAGCGTGATTGCCGGAGATTACTTTAATCACAATGGCAATGGCGTTGTCCCTTTCATCTGGAATGAAACTGACGGTTTCCGTGCTTTGGGTGACCCCCTCGCGAGCGATGATCAAGTGGTACTCGAGTCGCTTTCAGCCGATGGACATCTTCTTACCGGTACACGCTTTGATAACTCTGGTGCGACGATGTGGTATTGGACGAATGAAGAAGGCTTTGTCGATATTGGCAGCATCATGGGCCACGAAGGTGAAGATGGTACCATCACTGGCTTTGACCCCGTCACGGGCGTTATCTTCGGGTACTACCAGACCTCAGGCACTTACTTCATGCGCTGTGGTACGGATGGGCCTGTTATCGATCCTCAGGAGTGGATGGTGTCATTGAGTGGCCCCATTGCTTCGGCTGCTTCTGCGTTCATGCTTTCAGCCCAGCCGATGGAAGGCGCACATCACCGTCCGCTTTCTACCTACCTCATTCCAGGTAAGAACGAGTTTGCATGGGTTACGGGTGACTACGGTGTATCCACTAAGTCACAAGATATTCACCAAGTTTCCGGTGAGTTCGGATACGGTTATCGTGTCGGTCAGACTGGCGTGATTGGCTTCTCAGCTGGTTATTATGACCAGTCACAAGACTTCGCACTCGGTGGTACCGGTGAATCTACCGGACGTTTCGTGATTGCGGAAGCAGGTTTCAGTCTCGGGAAATCGCAAGTTTCGCTCACGGGCCTTATTGGGCATACGTCTATTAACACCGTGCGTGCTTATGTGGTCGGTCTTGGAACAGACAGCTCAAAAGGTCACACCAAAGGTAAGAGTTACGCTTTCCGTGCACGTATTGATGGCCAAGGCATGGCTAAGTTTGCGGGTAACACCTTCTCACCGTTCGCTTCAGTAACTGTCGATCATACGCAAGTTGATGGCTATGCCGAAACAGGCGGAACCGTTCCCGCAGTCTTTAATGAACGTTCCGACACGCGTACGACTGGCCGTCTTGGCATCCTTGCGCTTGCTGAATTAAACGCCAATAACACCCTGCGTACCACTCTCGAAGTTGTGCGTAATTTCAGTGGCGGTACTGCCGGAATTTCTGGAACGGACAGCGCCACGGGACTGATTGATTTTTCAGTACCTGGCACTTCGGATCGTACGGTTTGGGGGCGTATCGGCTTCGACCTCGATCACAAAATGGATGCAACAACGGTACTTAACTTCTCCGTTCACGCATCAACCCGTGGTGATGCTTTCGACACCGCCTTGGCATTGAGTCTCCGCAAAGGCTTCTAAGGTTATTTTTACCTTCAGTTGGGTGAAAAGGTGGATACCATTATGCGTATCCCCCATACACCTATGACTACACATCAATCATCGGCTATTGCTCTGCTTGCGCTCGCTTCACTCACCGCTGTCCATGC
>CANHHS010000118.1 GCA_947460445.1 Opitutia bacterium
CACCGGCAATTTCTTTGGTGGATTTCGCGCCGAAGTAGAGACCGCCGGTGAGTTCGCGGATGCAAACCATGTCGATGCCGCTGGCGATGCGATCGGCACGGAGCGGGGATGTCTCAAGTAAGGCTTGGGGGAGAAGGCCTGGGCGGACGTTGGCAAAGAGTCGGAAGTGACTGCGCAGGGGTAAGAGGGAGGCGCGTTCGGGTTGTTCTTTGGGTGGAAGTTTTTCCCACTTCGGTCCGCCGACAGATCCAAAGAGAATGGCATCGGCTGCTTGGCAGGCTGCCAACGTGCTGTCGGGCAGTGCTTTACCGTGGGCATCAATCCCGGCACCGCCCACGGGATGGGTGGAGTGTTCGAGGGTATGGCCGCCTTTTTTGAGCACGGCTTCGAGGACGGGTAGGGCGGCCGACATGACTTCAGGCCCGATATAGTCACCCGGTAAAACAGCGATTTTCAGATGCATACGGTTAAAAGAGGGTCATAGGTAAGGCAGGAAGGGGGTGGGGCTAAAGGCAAAAGAAGGGGATATTTTCGGCTAACTTCCTGCAATTGTCCCCCTTTCGTCATCATTCTGTAACATAAGCATGCGAAGATACCCATGCACTCTAACCATGAACACCCTATTCAAGTCCCTCGCACTCGCGTCCTTCACGGTCGCTCCGCTTATGGCGCAGCAAGCTCCCCAAGGAGCTCCTGCAGCTTCAACTGCGGTTGTTCTCGATCCTAAACTTCCTGCTTACGCAGTAAGCTCAGGCGTTTCGGGTAACTTAAATTCGGTTGGTTCAGATACGCTGAACAACTTGATGACTTTCTGGAGCGAAGGTTTCAAAACCCTGTATCCGAATGTGAACGTGCAAGTGGAAGGTAAAGGTTCGAGCACTGCTCCGCCCGCACTCTCGACCGGATCAGCTCAGCTCGGTCCGATGAGTCGCGAAATGAAGGCTTCGGAAATCGGTGCCTTCGAAGGTCGCTACGGCTACAAGCCTACCAAGATTGCTGTCGCCGTCGATGCCCTCGCAGTCTTCGTACACAAAGACAATCCTGTCTCTGGTCTTTCGTTGGAACAAGTTGATGCAATTTTCTCCACAACGCACAAGCGCGGTGGACAAGATGTTTCCAACTGGGGTCAAGTCGGCTTGAAGGGCGAGTGGTCCGGTAAGTCGATCTCACTCTTCGGTCGTAACTCCGCTTCCGGTACCTACGGCTTCTTCAAGGATACCGCTTTGGCGAAAGGTGACTACAAGTCCTCCGTCAAAGAGCAGCCAGGTTCGTCGTCGGTCGTCCAAGGTATCGCTTCCGATCTCTCGGCGATTGGTTACTCCGGTATCGGTTACCGCACCTCGGGTGTTCGCCCGCTGCCTCTCTCCGAGAAAAACGGCCAAGCTTTCGTCGAGCCTAGCCAAATCAATTGCGAAAACGGCAGCTACCCGCTCGCGCGCTTCCTCTACGTCTACGTCAACAAGTCCCCTAACAAGGACATGGATAAATTGACGCAGGAGTTCATCACCTTCGTGCTCTCGAAACAAGGTCAAGAGATCACGATTAAAGATGGCTACTACCCATTACCTGCATCGGTTGCAGATGAAGGACGCAGCTCGCTGAAATATTACTCAGCTGAATAAGCTTTGTCGCTCTACCCTCATTTCGATTCCTCGCCACGCCCTTCGGGGTCGGCCTCAAGAAGGAATCGGGATGACGGGTTAGCGACTCCAGCGGGCTCACGCCCGCTTTCCCTTTTTATAAACGCCGACACTTAAAAGTCACACAGTGGACACTTCTGACACATCCGCACCGACCCAACGGTTTGCCGTAAGCGCACGCACGCTTTCGGCTGATCGCTGGATGGGACGTCTCATCCACGTCGGCGGAATTTCTGTCATCATCGCCGTGCTCGGTATGTTGGTGTTCTTGGTAGCAGAAGTCTTACCGCTTTTCTCATCCGCCAAAGTTAACCCGTTACCAGCGGTTCACTTGGCAGCACCGGTGGGTTCGTTGGTGGGTGTCGATGAATACGGCGAACTGCCCCACGTTTGCCTGCCAGACGGCACGTTGAACTTCTACCACGTCGACGGAAAATTGGCGAAGACATGGAAGGCGGATCTCGGTGGACGTAAGGTGACAGCCTCCCGTCGCGATGATCGCGCCGGTATCATTGCTTTGGGATTGTCGGATGGATCCGTCGCCGAAGTGCGTCTGGGTTATCGCACAAAATTTGATAGTGCCAATCAGCGTACCGTTGAAGCTGACCCATCATTACTCGGCATCCAGGCTGTCGGTAAAGCTTCTGCCGTTGACTCCGTTTGGGTGGTACGTGCCCCAGGCTCGCGCCTCTATGTCGTGCGACAGACGGATGCAGCTGGCAGTCGATTGGTTGGCGTACGCGTGACTGAACGCAAAGGCTTGGGCGGCAAAGTGCGCAGTACACCCAGTGAACCTTTTACCTTGGCGAGCGACGGTCTTGTGATTGAACGCGAGTTGGTTGCGAACACGGCCGACATGGTTTTGGCGATTTCGAAGTCCAATGAAGTCGTCGTCTTCTCCGATGCCGGTGATGGTTTTAAGAAAGTACAATCGTTCCGCCCTGTCGCAGATTCGCCTGGTGCGAAAATTACCAGCGCCGGTTTAATTTCGGGCGATGTCACCGCTGTCTTTGGATCGAATCAAGGCACCGAGCATGTTTGGTCGCTCTACCCACAGAAGCAGTCTGATGGACGTATGCTCCGTCGCTGGGGACACATTCGCGACGGTAAACCTTTAGCCGGGGCTGCTCTTGGATTTGCCGCAGCCACTGCAAATAAATCGTACCTCCTTGTTACCGATCAGAGCATGGAGCTGCGGCACCTCACCACCGGTTCGCAGCGCTGGGAAGGCCCAGCCGTCAATGGCTTCCGCCAAGCATTCTTATCACGTAACCACGACATGCTCTCGGTCGTCGATGGTCAGGGAGACCTGCAGCGCTGGTCGCTCGTCGACCATCACCCTGAGGCCGGTTGGGAAGCATTCTTTGGTAAAGTGTGGTACGAAGGTGCGACGGGTCCGGAGTATGTTTGGCAGTCGAGTTCAGGTAATGATGAGTTCGAGCCCAAGTTCTCCTTGGTGCCGCTCATCTATGGAACGTTTAAGGGCACATTGTTCGCGATGCTCTTTGCTTTACCGATCGCCTTGCTCTCAGCGATTTACGTTTCGCAATTTTTGAAGCCGAATGTGAAGAGCGTGATTAAGCCCATGATGGAAATTATGGCATCCCTGCCTTCAGTGGTTCTGGGCTTTATTGGCGGACTTTGGTTGGCGCCCTTGGTTGATGGACACCTGGTTGGGTTGTTAACGTGCGCAATGGCCTTGCCGATTGCAGGACTGCTATTTGGCGCAGGTTGGGCGCGCTTTCCGCTCTCCGTGCGACGGCACATTCCGCCCGGTCGTGAGTTTCTCGCCTTAATCCCGATTGTGGTTTTAGCAGGTTGGTTTGCGTGGACTTCTGCGCCGGCCATCGAAGCAGCACTCTTTACGGTCGCAGATCCGGGCACAGGTTTACCTGTGGCTGACTTCCGTGAATGGTGGCGTCAGGCGACAGGCTTAACTTACGACGCACGTAATTCTGTGGTCGTCGGCTTCGTCATGGGCTTCGCAGTTATCCCAGTGATTTTCACCATCGCTGAAGATGCACTCTCGAATGTGCCAACTTCACTGGTCTCGGGCTCGCTCGCTTTAGGTGCCAGCCGTTGGCAGACAGTCTGGCGCGTGATTATGCCAACAGCTTTGGCGGGCGTATTCTCTGCGGTGATGATTGGATTTGGACGTGCCGTTGGCGAAACCATGATTGTGGTGATGGCGACGGGGAATACGCCCGTCATGGAGATGAATCCATTTAACGGCATGCGGACGCTCTCAGCGAATATTGCCGTGGAGTTACCTGAAGCGCCGCTCGGCCATACCCATTACCGCGCGCTCTTCTTGGGAGCCTGCTGTTTATTCTTACTGACGTTTATCCTTAACACGGCTGCCGAATTACTCCGTCAGCGCTTACGTGAACGTTACAAAGTCGTCTAACCATGAACGCCCCTGCACCTCAGCATTCGAATACCAGCGCCCCCGCAGGAGAGGCCTTTGTTTGGTTTACGGGCGTGGGTTTGCTCTTCGGCTTAGGCATGGTGGTGTTGCTCGTTGGCGTCATCGTTACCCAAGGCCTCGCTGTCTTTGGTTCGCCTGAAGTCGTTCGCGTGGAACTGAAGGACGGACGTGTTTTACTCGGTCCGTTGGCACAAAATCGCCTGAAGCCAGGTACGCCGCCTGCGGAAGGTAAAATGGAGCGTCAATACCAAGTCGGCCTCCGCGAAGTGAACGGCCAATCTTACCAGTGGGTTGATGAAAGTATCATTAAGTCCGAGAGCACACCGCCATCCGTGATGGCTCTTGAGCGGATGGAAAATGGTGCCGCCTTTGTGCTGCCGCAGGAGCTAAAGATGTCCAATGGACAAAGGATTGCCGCCACC
>CANHHS010000119.1 GCA_947460445.1 Opitutia bacterium
TCGACGCTATAGCCCTCCAGTGTCTCCTCGAGGTAGAAGCCGTCTTCTTCATCGTCTTCCAAGAATACGTGGGCTTCGTTCACGCGTCCGAAGAGATTGTGTAAGTCGCCCATGATGTCCTGGTAGGCACCGACCATGAAGGCTCCGATGTAATACGGTTCGTCTTTTTTAAGTGGATGCAGCGATAAGGTGCGGCGGACGTCTTCGAGGTCGATGAAGTCGTCGACTTTACCATCTGAATCGCAAGTGATGTCGGCCAGCGTCGCTTGGATGGTCGGTCTTTCATTCAGACGGTGGATCGGGGCAATCGGGAACAATTGATCGAGCGCCCAATGATCCAGCAACGACTGGAATACTGAGAAGTTACAGACGTACTGCTCGGCGAGCATGGAGTCTAGGCGAGCCAGTTCATCGGGAACGTCGTGTAGATTTGCGAGCTTAGCGCGAAGGTCGCGGCAGATTTGCCAGAAAAGACGATCAACGTATGCACGCTGCTCGAGGCTGAGGTAACCAAGTGTAAAGCGGCTGTGCGCCTCTTCTTTTTTCTCTTTAGCATCATGGTAGCGCTCCAGAGGATCAAACTTACGTTTATTCTTCAGGATCGCCTCGAGCTCGCGGATAACGGGGTGCGATTTTCCGCGTGGGGGCGTGCCGGCATTGCCATCGCGCGCGATTCGATCAACAGCTTCAAATATAAGAATGGAGTGCGGTGCAACGAGGGCACGGCCAGACTCGGAAACAATATCAGGCTGAGCGACCCCTGAGGCTTCGCAGACTTGTTTAATGCTCGCAACGACGTCACGTGCGTAAACTTCCATGCTGTAATTCATGGAAGATTCAAAAGCAGAACGACTGCCGTCATAATCGATGCCTAATCCGCCACCGACATCGAGGAGCCCCATAGGGAAACCCATCTTAGAAAGTTCGCAATAATACCGTGCAGCCTCAACCACGGCTTTCTTGATCGTCGCAATATTGGGAACCTGCGAACCGATATGGAAGTGTACGAGTCGGAGGGCATCTGTCATTCGCGCCCGACGCAACTTGTCGACGGCGACCATGATCTCTGAGGCTGTTAAGCCAAACTTAGCGTTTTCGCCCGTGCTCTCAGCCCACTTGCCCTCGCCAGTTGCTGTAAGTTTAACCCGAATGCCGATATGCGGAACGACACCCATGCGGCGAGCGGTACGGATGATAGCGTCAACTTCCGAAACTTGTTCGATAACGATGATGGTTTGCTTACCAAGCTTACGACCCATCAAAGCTAACTCGATAAACTCGTCATCTTTATAGCCATTGCAGATCAACAACGGGCCATTGGCTTCAAGCAGCGCAAGGGCGATTAAGAGTTCGGGCTTGGAGCCCGCCTCGAGTCCGAAGCCATAAGGTTCACCGGCGTCGAGGATTTCTTCAACGACTTCACGTAATTGGTTAACCTTAATCGGGAAGACGCCGCGGTATTTTCCTGAGTAGTCTTCGCTGTCGACAGCTTTAAGGAACGATTCGTTGAGTTGGACGACACGACGGCGCAACAAATCTTGTACGCGGATAGTCAGCGGAGGCTTGAGTCCCATTGACTCGGCTTCTTTGACAATATCCAAGATGCGAATCTTACGTTCGTCGCCTAATGGATGGACGCAAAGGTTGCCGCGCGGATCCACAGTGAAGTGGGTACCGCCCCAGCGTTTAAAGCCGTAGTAATCGTCGGCGTCTTTAATAGTCCAAGGCGTCTGCTTGCTCACGTTTGTAGAATTCACCTTTTCCTATGCGGACTAGCAATGCAAGCGTGGCTTTACGGTTTAATGCCTAAGCTCAAGCAGACCAAATCCCCTGAGTAACCAGCTCTTTCGTCGCTGCCGTCGACCAGCCTCGGTTGGCAGCAGGGCTGGCAGGGCTCGGGTGTAGGACGCGTGCAAAGCCTACATTAAGCCCTTCGAGGGCTTGGCGGGCCTTGGCTTCGGCATAGCCCCCTACCCCGACGACGGTCTTAACCCTCAAGATGCGGGTTAAATCTCGTAGCAACTGGTTGCAGGCGATCTCAACAGGGCGCATGGCTTCGGCCGGCAATTCCTCAGGTGTCACATTTCTCCCTGTGGGAGTATTTTCTAAAAAGAGTAACGGACAATAATTGTGCACGGTGTGTCCTTCAAAGAATGTCTCAGGTTTTCCAAAGCGCTCTTGGAAAAGTCCCCAGAGGCGACGTCCGCTAACTTCTGATCGTGGGCATGAAAACCCAAGTACGCGTTTGCGCGGGTGTTCTTTCGTGGGACTACCAACCGGAACATTGATACCGAGCCAATCACGCACCACCGCAACTTCGCCAAAAGGCACGCCCGTCTGCGCCATGCCAAAAGGCCCTGGATTCATGCCCAGAAAAAGTACCGGACGTTCGCCAGCGGCCGCGTGCCGCTCCAAGTACATGCGGTGAGCCTCCCAGGCGTAATCAAGTGGATGGTAAGTATAGTCAGCCGGCGAAGGGAAGACGAGCTGGCGCAAGGCTTCACGGGCTTGGTGCGCTGCCGTAATCGCTGAATCAGGTATACTGGCCATCACTCACTTTTATCGGTGCGCATATGCTCGCAACGTTCATGTGAGCCGTCGCACAGCGGTACGTTCTTAGTTTTTCGACAACCACAGAAATAAACGGTACCCGTTTTTTCAGCTTTGTAAGGCACAGGAACGAAATTTGTGCCAACATGGGCTGCGTCACAGAATGGCAACATTTTGCTCTTACCACATGAGCACCAGTAATAAATATTACCGGCCTCGACGAGGACTGGATAAGGTTTACTGCGTGCAGGCTTATCGTTGGACATGGGATTAAGACAAACAGACAGATAGCCAGACGCAACCTTAGCCGTCTTTAACTGTCTATCGAACAACATCACTTGTCTTTCGAGCATTCCCCCTCATCACTACCTTCATGCCCAATACTGGCATCCGCATTAAACCTTGGAATCGTATCGATGCCCAGGTTTACACGTTGGCGACATCTGCGGACGGCAAAGGGAATTTCAATCTTTGTACGTATATCACACCTATTTCCATGAAGCCTAAGCGCTTCATAATCGGAGTCTATAAAGGTACACGTACGCTCAGTAATCTCGAAAAAAACCCCGTAGGGGTTTTGCAGTACATGGCGGCCGATCAATGGGAGCACGTAAAACTACTCGGAAAGAAGTCTGGAAATTCCATTGATAAAATTAGCGCACTGGGTGCGGATGTAGAGCATATCCAAGGAGGACTTTATAAACTCAAAGGTATCTTAGCATTAGTGCACTTGCGCTTTCTTGAGAGGTTAGATGCCGGGGATCACTGGGCTTGGGTTGCGCATGCTGAATCTTACGAAAATCTTCGCGAAGCCGAGCCATTGACATTTAGCGAATTGAAGCGTCGAAAGCTTATCTTGGTTTGAGATTAAGCAGATGTATTACATTTTTTTGCATGGTTTTGTCGGCTCATCTGAAGACTTTGAACCCGTTCGACAAGCCCTCGGGAATCCGACTCAGGTTATCGCTCCTGATTGGCCGGGACATGGCTCGCTGTCATCTTTACGAAACGCATCTGACTATACACTCTCGGCCCACCTTAAAATCATCGATGACGCTGTAGCAAAGACATCCGGTCCGGTGACGATGGTTGGCTATTCGATGGGCGGGCGAATTCTCCAACATTGGCTTACCCGAAAGTATACCCTGCCGAAGGGATCCAAGGTGGTATTGGTAAGTACTAGCCCAGGCATTGCAGATGTAGCTGAGAGGCAGAATCGCGTCGCGGGTGACGCTGCCGTTGCTCGCTTGTTGCGCGTCGAGGGCATGCAACGCTTTCTTCACTACTGGCACTGGCAGACCATGTTTCAGCCAATGATGCGCCTGCCGAGAGAGATATTGACCCCTATATTAAAACGTCGGGCGTCCTGTGATCCCGAAGGGCTGGCACTCAGTCTCGCAGGCGTCGGTACAGGCGAGCTCTCAGACACCTGGAGCCTTCTTCCGAGCCTTCCAGACGCTACCCATGTCGTCGTGGGTGAACTCGATAAGCGATACGTCGACATCTTACGCCAGATACATGCGGCAGGGCCGAATTTGAAACAAAGAATTATAAAAGGAGCCGGACATGCTGTGCATCTTGAAAAACCTAAAGAGCTTGCAGAGACTTTGCTGACTTTTCCGTAATCACGACAGTTCAAGAATAGAAAATTGTTAATAAGAATACTTGTATAATTTTTACATTTATACACACGTGAGATTTCTTATCGATGAATCTCCTACAAGTTATCTTGGCTATTTGGTTAATAGCGACAGTGGCTTACCTTGTAATCGGGATGGTGTTATGGATTCGTCGAAAGATTAAAAATGCCCCAAGTAAGTAA
>CANHHS010000120.1 GCA_947460445.1 Opitutia bacterium
ATTGGTCAGGGCTTAAAAGGGCTTTTGTATACGCATTAGAACTAGCGGGAGGCGACTTTGGCTGGAAATCTTGAGAACGACTGGCTAATATACCTGAGTGGAAAAAGCCCCCTCAGACGACTTGCAGGATAGCCAGTTACCTGAAGACGTCGGCGTTGATTACTCAGCGGCCGATCAGGATGAACTATTGGTGCGTCGGCAACCGTTTTGGAAGAAAATCGGTGGCGACGGTCTCGTGGTCTCGGTTATCATCCACGCCGTCTTGCTTATTCTTTTTGGTGCATGGGTGGTCTCGAGCTGGACAGATACCGCCAAGACAGATCCCGATACCTTTGCCACCGGAGCGGGTGGAGGTGCTGCGGGTGAACGTGCAAAAATCTTTGAGCATAAACTGCAACCTAAGAACGCAAAGAATTTAGCCAAAACTTCTGCAAGGATTACATCGAAGTCGAGCAGCGCGACACTTGCCCTTCCCGACATTCCCACGACTTCATCGCCTTCTCTTATCAGCGGCATGACCGGTGGCGGATCTTCAAAAGGTTTTGGCGGCGGATCCGGTGGCGGCATTGGATCCGGTAAAGGCGCAGGCGTGGGTAATGGGAAAAATTTCGTCGGTCTATTCGGTGCGAAATTTGGTATCAGCGGACTTACCGGGACTTTCTACGATCTGAAACAAGACAAAGATAAAGTGCCTACGAAATGCGCATCACGGGAAACGGGTATTGGCCCCTACCGGGAAGCGGTACACGAGTTCCTTAACGCCAATTGGAATCCCATTAAGTTGCGCCGCTATTACGTTGCGCCCGAAAACCTTATTCTCAGCCAATTATTTATCCCAAGCCGCGGTGCGGGTGAGGCTCCTAAAGCTTTTAATGTAGAGAAAGACTGTCAGCCCTCCCGCTGGGTCGTGCACTACAAAGGCAACGTCAAGGTTCCCCAAGATGTACCATTCCGCTTTGTCGGATCAGGTGATGACTGGCTGATTGTGCGTTGGGATGGGAAAATCGCTCTTGATGCAGGCTATGAGTTCTTTGAAGCAGGTGCGGGCGGTGACTATAAAGATTTTAAGAAAACCGTGGACGATAAGTTTCCTATTAATCGCGCGCCAGGTGGCCTCGCTCACCTGTGTGCGGGACCTTGGATTACCGAGACGCGTGGCAAGGTTGTTCCGATTGAGATCCTCTTTGGCGAAACACCCGGTGGCGTCTTTGACGTCTACCTGACCATCGAAGTCGCTAAATCAAAACAGAAGGTTAAGGGTGAGTATGAAGGCGAAGGAAAACTCAAACTCCTGCGCTTTAATAGCGAACCTGTTCCCGAAGAGTTAACCAAAGGCACCCAGCGTTTGCCTAACTTTGACTGGGAAGCCGAAGGTTGGATCTTTGAGGCAGCAAAAGCCACTGGCTCGCGCTGATTGATAGAGACTAAAGACTAAGGACTAAAGAAGTGGTCTGCGTAATTCAGACATTCGTCTTTAGCCTCCGCTTTAGCCCTTAGGCTTTAGTCCTTAGTCTCTTTCCTTCGTCTTTAGTCCTTAGTCTTTAGCCTTTAGTCTCTTTCCTTTACTCACGCCTTCCAGGGCAACTCCCCAGAGGGAGCGACATCGAGAAACTCGCGCCACAAATCCATTTCCTGTGCCGTTAGCGAGGCGGACATCAGCATACGCCATTTAGGTCGCTGTGGAGCACGCTGGAGGGTCATACCCGCTTGGGTGGGGAGGCGATTGGCCTTCTTGGCATTACACCGAATGCAAGCGGTGACGATATTCTCCCAGCTAGTGACACCCCCGCGATCACGCGGCACGACGTGGTCTAAGTTCAACTCTTCATCAGAGAATTTACGCCCACAATACTGGCAGTTGTGGTTATCGCGCAGGTAAACATTGCGGCGACTATAGCGGATCTCACGGCGAGGAACTTTATCGTACGCAGCTAACAAAATAATCCGCGGGGGGCGCAGAGCTAAGCTCGGCGAACGGATAGCTTCATCTTCAGGCGGAGGATTAGCGCGAGAATGTGAAACCCATTCTGTGGCTGGAAACACTCGATGAGAGCCTTCGTCTGCGTAAATAACTGAAGCGCGTTCGCGAAAAAGTAAACTAAGGGCACGTCTTAACCCAATAATGTTAACCGGCTGCCAGAGTCGGTTAAGCACAAGTACGCGTTGATCAAGACGTCCAGCCACAGCAGATATCCTGCTAAGACTAGGCTCGGGGTCAACGAGACCTTAGGAGAACAATGCCCAGAGAACGAGACCGAGGGCAGCCACACCAAAGACGAGCCAAATGGTGGTGTCGCGACTCATCGACAATCCGGCGACGGCTGTTGGTTCAGCGGCATCATCAATGTCCGCTCCAGCATCCAACGGACGGCGAACCGCGCGGACGGAGTGGTGTGTATTAAAATCAGCGACGGCTTTTTCTTCGTCGAGACGTAGGTACTTAGCGTAGATTTTCGTGAAACCACGCTTGTAGACATCCGTCAAAGGAATCGATTCGTACTGGTTGGCTTCCATCGCCTGGAGGAAGTCGGACCGGATTTTAGTAACGTCGGCCGCTTCGCGCGTGGTGACACCGAGACGTTGACGGGCTTCTTGGAGGCGTTCGCCGAGGGACTGCATAAGGGAGAGATTTCCTCAGCTGACCGCAATTGGCAAGCCTTGGCTGGAGTTTAAAAAGGGAGGCCGGCTAGGGCAAAGAAGGGGGCGGCGACTTTAAAAATCAGCGAACTGAGGGCATGGTTAAAGAATGGCAGATTAATCAGAACGATTAAAATAAGCGGGGCAAACCGTGCTATCGTGCGGAAGGTCTCTTCGGAAACCCCTAGCAGATGCCTCAAAACCCTCGATCCGTCTAAAGGGGGTATAGGGACTAAATTAAAGACCATTAGGCCGGCATTTAGGAAGATCCCGAAAGTTATAACTTTTTCGGCTCCGAAACCCGTGTTGCCTGTCTCGCGTAGAATTAGCCCAATCAAGGCAAAGCCTAGGCACTGGACAAGGTTCATGGCCGGCCCGGCGAGGGTAATCAAAATATCATCCACTTTACGTGTGCGTGGATTGGCTAAAAGCACCTGCACGGGCTTTCCCCATCCAATAATACCAAAAGGCAAAATTCCAAAAATCCCAATGGCAGGGATTAGGATTGTGCCAATGGGGTCGGCGTGGGCGAACGGATCTAAAGTTACGCGTCCCTGCGCACGCGGCAAAGGGTCGCCCCTTAAATCGGCTACCCAAGCGTGCCCGAATTCATGTAGGCCCACTGAGACGATGAGCAAAATGAGCTCTACAGCTCCCCATCGGAGTTCATCTGGATTTAAAAAGGCGAGGGTCATTGCGCGCGTAAGGTATGAGCAAAGAAGAACTCTGTCAGGGCTAGCTGGCTTTCCAATCCGAAAGCAGTTGTACCCTTAAGCGCTCTCAACAATTCTCTGGTTGTGCAACTCGCACCTCTCATTCGCCTTGCCGAACGCCGCGGCTTGAGCCGTGCACATGCAAAAACCCTGGCTAAACTCCGCACGCCAAGGGCAATTCAAGACTATCTCTGCAAGTTACCGCAAAACTTTGAGCCCAAAGGCGACACCGTTCGCTCGGTGTGCGCCGCACTGGATGCCAACTGTGCCCACTGCATCGAAGGGGCTATGATTGCTGCGTTTGCTCTGTGGCTACAAGGCCACCCTCCCCTACTCTTAGATTTCTGCGCACACCAAGACATGGACCATGTGATTGCCCCTTTTAAGGTTCGCGGGAAATGGGGTGCGATTTCAAAAACCAATTATACCTGTCTTCGCTGGCGTGACCCTGTTTATAAAAGCGTCCGCGAACTCGCGATGTCCTATTTCCATGAGTACGCAAAAGGTCCTCGTAAAACTCTGCGGAGTTATTCGGTGCCATATGATTTACGTAAACTGAAAGATAACGGCTGGATTAACGGCGAAGGTAATCGTTGGGAAGTCAGTATTCGGATTACAGAAATTCGGCATACGGAGATCGTGAACGATCGCGAAGCGCGGGCGCTAAGACCACGGGATGCCGTAGAGCTCTCATCTGATAAATTGACGTCATTCCCGATTCCTGCCTGGAAGCGCCGTCGGCTTTAAAGCTCAGCGACGGCCGTCGTACCAAAGGTGGCAGGCTTTCGGGTCTTTGGCTGCACGTCCAAAAGAAAAGACCATGCGCAAGAGAAGCCGCACCATCTCCCATGGTGTGTAAAGTCGTACCTTGCGTGACGAAGTTTCCAGTGGGTGCTTCGACAAAATAATGAAACGCTGACGGCGCTGACGGGCGAGGCGCTTAAGTTTCCGACTTAAGCCGACTTCTTCGCCGGCATAAGCCTCAACGCCAAAGCCGCCTACGTCACGGAAGGCC
>CANHHS010000121.1 GCA_947460445.1 Opitutia bacterium
ATCCAATCACGTAACAATCCCATGCAGGCAACTTGGTTAAAGAAACGAACTGCTTAAACCTAAAACCGTGGCTGAAACAATTTAGGCAAAAAAAAGCCCCGAACTTCGGGGCTTTAAGAAGACTAAGCTCGAAGACTTAGTTCAGTGTGCAAAGAGCAGCGGTCGCAGGAATAGCGTCCACGTAGCTTGCGGAGGCAGAACCATCAGTGGCCTTCTGGAAGTAGTCAGAGCCAGTAGTGGTAGTGTCCTTGACAAAAGCAACGTGGCCATCGCCGTAACAGATATGGCCACCTTCGATACCCCAGATGGAGTCGGCGTCACCTGAACCCGCTGCGGGCCAAGTGCCATCAGTCTTGAGACCGCGCGACCAAGCAAAAGGAGTGTTGGTGCTACCAGCAAGGGAGCGGGAAGTAGGCGTATAAGTATTCCATGCTGGCTTACCTTGACCGATAGCGGTCGTCCATGCGGCACTCAGAGCGACAGTTGTACCAGTCTTTGTAATGACAGTCTTAGGAATGACAGTGATAGCTTCGGCAGCAAGGTCGGCGTCGACGAACCACAGTTCACCGGAGTCGAGGGATGCACCGTCAGCCAAAATTGCGGCGTAACCGGAAGTGCTCGTCGTGGTTGTCTTACCGCTCGACCATGCACCGGTACCGATATTGCGAGTACCGCCAGACCAGTTCACATAGGCTTGGCCAATGCTGCGCACTTTATTGAGCGCACTGTTCTTCTTGGCGGATCGCATCACGCCTTGAATACCAGGGAAGAGAACGGCCGCCAAAATGCCGATAATGGCAATAACGGTAAGCAGTTCGATGAGCGTAAAGCCCTTACGGTTGCGGATAGGGGAGTTCATTAGGGGGGGTAGTAGATATAATGTGACAGAAGATGGGGTCCTATTCAAAGCAAAAAAATATTAAATCTGGGCCTTAAAATCAGGCATAAGGGAGTGGGAAAGACTTGCACAGCTCGGACGCGATCGCACTGCCAGCCGAGATTTTAAGCGGGTCTTGAGGCCCAGATAGGACAATCGTGATAGCCTCGGCAATTTTGCGCATTTCCGCCTCACCCATACCCCGGGATGTTACGGCCGCGGTTCCAAGTCGGATTCCACTGGCTTGGAAAGGACTGCGAGTTTCATCGGGTACAGTATTCTTGTTTGTGGTGATATGAGCAGCATCCAAGGCGATTTGGGCGTCCTTACCCGTCACATCAGGATGGCTGACCCGAAGATCCAGTAGACATAGGTGATTATCGGTACCCCCGCTCACGAGACGGAAACCTTTTTCAGTTAAGGCATTTGCCAGCGCCTTGGAGTTCGCAACGACCTGAGCGGCATAGAGCTTAAACTCCGGCTTCGCACATTCCGCAAAACAGACCGCCTTGGCCGCAATGACATGCTCCAAAGGACCACCCTGGGTGCCAGGGAAGACAGCCGAGTCGATGGCCTTGGCATGTTCAGCCTTACAAAGAATCAGGCCGCCGCGGGGACCACGGAGGGTCTTGTGCGTGGTCGTGGTTACAAAGTCTGCATGCGGAATCGGCGATGGGTGTACACCCGCGGCAACAAGTCCGGCGATGTGCGCAATATCAGCGAGCAAGAGGGCTCCGTTTTCCTTCGCAATTTTACCAAAGCGCTCGAAGTCGATGGTGCGGGCGTAGGCCGAAGCACCAACGGTAATCATCTTCGGTTTTTCGCGACGCGCCATTTCGGCAACTTCATCGTAGTTGATACGGCCATCAGCACCGACGCCATAGTGAACGGCCTTATAAAATTTTCCGGAGAAGTTAGCAGCATTGCCGTGCGTTAAGTGGCCGCCGTGGGAAAGATTCATCGTGAGGATCTTATCTCCAGGAACCAAGGTTGCTAAATAAACGGCGGCATTTGCTTGGCTACCCGAGTGAGGCTGGACGTTAGCATGATCGGCACCAAATAACTTCTTCGCCCGGTCGATCGCGAGTTGCTCGACGATATCAACAAATTCGCAGCCGCCATACCAGCGCTTACCGGGATAACCTTCGGCGTACTTATTTGTGAGGATACTGCCTTGGGCTTCCATCACAGCAGGAAGTGTGAAGTTTTCGGAAGCAATTAATTCCAAGTGAGACTGTTGTCGACGAAGCTCGGATTGAATCGCGCTCGCGATTTCAGGGTCAAGCTGAGCAAGGGGGGTATTACGAATGGCGGTCATGGATTTAGAAATTAAGTAAGAGGTTCGATTTGTCCAATTCGGCGTGCATGTCGACCGCCTTCAAATTCTGCGGCCAAGAAAGCCTCAAGGCATTGAGCCGCAAGTTCGGGCGACGTATAGCGACGGCCAAAGCAAATGACGTTGGCGTCGTTATGCTGACGGCAAAGTCCGGACATCTCGACATTGTGAACTAGAGCCGCACGAATACCGGCGACCTTGTTGGCCGCAATCGAGATACCCACACCCGTCGAACACACCAATACGCCAAAGTGACTGTGTCCCGAAAGAATGTCGGCAGCGACCGCTTGAGCGTAGGTTGGGTAATCACAGGACTCTTCCGTAAAGGTCCCACGATCTAGAACGGCATAACCGCGCGATTGTAGGTACGCGACAAGGGCTTGCTTGAGTGCAAGACCCGCATGATCGGAACCCAAGCTGATGGAGAAAGTCTTGCTCATGCAAATCGCTCCTTAAGGCATGCGACGACAGAGGGGATGGCTTCAATCACGGAATCGCGACAGGCCTCATATTCCCCTAAATTTCCACCAAATGGGTCAGGAATATCACGTCCAGCTGCCAATGGCAGTTGTTCGCGCAGGCGCTGAACCACTTGGGGTAAATTACTAAATCTTGATTTCAATGCGTCGACATGACCCGCGGCCATGCCGAAAATTGCAATGGCGCGATCAACCGTCCCCTGATCCAAGGGACAACTACAGTGATTTGATAAATCGAGGCCTATCCGAGCTAAGGCTTTAACCGCATAATCGGAAGCGCTATCCCCAGGATAAGCACCGATGCCCGCGGAAACGATGTGTAACTTTGCCAGCTTACCACCTTCCTTGGCGAGTGCAGCCCGCAATAAAACTTCGGCCATGGGACTACGGCAGGTGTTACCCGAACAAACGAGAACTACCGTGTCGCGTTCAGCAGGCATAAGCGAAGCGTGGAGTCTATCCGCCCGGGTTCAAGCGTTCAAACAACACCGTCACGTCGAAGTTGCCGGGCGCCAATATCCCTGCGGTAGTGACAACCTGCAAAGCGCACCAGCGGGGCCACCGCATAGGCCTTTTGCGCAGCCTCGGCAAGGGTGGCGCCATGGGCGACAATGCCCAGCACACGCCCACCTGAAGTCACTAAAGCCCCATTGGGCTGGCGCTGAGTGCCACCATGTAAAATATCCACCCCTTGAGGAAGTTCGGCAGGGAGTTCGATAGTGTCACCAATCCTAACAGCCGCAGGGTAGCCGTGGGCAGCTAGGACGACAATTAAAGTAGCACCGGGACGAAGCCGGACATCCGCCGCCCGGAAAGTGCCACGGGCAATTGACTCCATGATCTCCACAGGGTCGGTCTCCATGGAGGGCATTAAAACTTGGCACTCGGGATCACCGAAGCGGACGTTAAATTCAACGACCCGTGGCCCGCGATCGGTCACCATAATTCCAACATAAAGCGTACCGCGGTAATCAATGCCGTCCGAAATTAAACCGCGTAACGTCGGCTCAATGATTTCGTTGCGAATACGGGTTTCGATTTCTGAAGTTACGACACCGGTTGGAGAATACGCGCCCATGCCCCCGGTATTGGGACCCGTGTCGCCCTCACCTACCCGCTTATGATCCTGGCTCGGTGGCAGCATTAAATACTGCTCGCGGCAAACCATCAGCATGATGGAAGCCTCTTCACCTTGCATAAACTCTTCGATGAGAACCTCGTCGCCGCTGGTACCAAAAATCTTGGCCTCTAGCATTTCACGCAGAGCGATTTCTGCTTCGTTTAAATTCTGAGCAATCACAACACCTTTGCCCGCAGCAAGGCCCGAAGCCTTCAACACCGCAGGGAACGGGCGCTGGGCAAGGTACTCCATGGCAGGAGCAACCGACGTGAAAGACGCTGCATCCGCGGTGGGAATTTTATGACGGACTAAGAAATTTTTCGTGAACACCTTGCTCGCTTCCAACTGAGCACCCGCAGCACGCGGACCATAGGCAAGCACCCCCGCATCTTCCAAGACATCAACGACGCCTGCTGCGAGGGGAACCTCGGGACCAACTAAAACTAAATCGATGGACAGCTTGCGAACGAGTTCGAGTACCTCGGAAGGGCGACTGATATTACACGGCAGACACTCTGCCTCGAGCGCCATGCC
>CANHHS010000122.1 GCA_947460445.1 Opitutia bacterium
CGTCAGTGGTTTTCTCGCTACCGGACCGTCGACCAATTCAATATATTTGGTGACCGCTCGCGCATTCTTTATGGCTCTGCCAAAGACCCTGATGCGAAGGTAAGTAATGCCATGACCATGGGTCAGGAGTTAGCACAGCGCGATGTGCTTACTGCGAATGGCGATCGGATTATTTGGACGACAGCTCGGGGTAAAAAGGAAACTCCCGCTCTGTTACCTTTGCCGCCTGTCGACCTCGTCGATGCAAATACAGCGGTTAAAGACTACCTGACGGGCGAGGCCACGATTCCTTATTTAAAACTCCCTGAAGGCTGCAAAATTGAATTGGTGGCTGATGAGACGACCGTGCCTGAGTTGGTGAATCCTGTGCAAATGGGGTTTGATCCGAAAGGGCGTCTGTGGGTCGCAGTTTGGCCGAGCTATCCTGAGCCACGTCCCACCGAAAAACCGAACGACAAATTACTCGTTCTCGATCTTGACCCCAAGACGGGCAAAGTCGCTCGGACGACGGTTTTCCGCGACGGCCTTTCATGTCCAACCGGTTTTCAGTTTTACAAAGGTGGCGTCTTGCTGATGCAAGCGCCCAACCTTTGGTGGGTTCGTGATACTGACGGTGATGGCCGTGGTGAAACTGTGGAGAGGTTGCTGCAAGGGATGGACTCGGCTGACTCTCACCATACTGCCAACTCGTTGTGCCGTGAGCCAGGTGGCGCTGTTTATCTTAGCGATGGGGTTTTTCACCGGACTTCAGTTGAGTCGCCTTGGGGGCTCGTTCGAAATCAAGACGGCTGTATTTACCGTTATGAACCCAATACCGGAAAATTCGGTCGACATGTTCCCTACGGTTTCGCGAATCCACATGGTCGCGTATTTGACTACTGGGGTAACGATTTAATTACCGATGCCTCGGGGAATCTGAATTATTTCGGACCCGCATTTTCAGGTCACCTTGATAAAGGCAGGCATCCGGAGATGCTGCAGTTCTGGGATCGTCCCTCGCGGCCCGCAGCGGCGAACGGTTTAATAAGCAGCCGCCATTTCCCGGACGATTGGCAAGGTCAGTTCCTTAATTGTAATGTGATCGGCTATCTGGGAATTTTTCGTGTGAAGATGTCTGAGGTGGGTTCGGGTGTTGTGGGGCAGACCTTGGAGGCAGGCTTAGTTCAAGGCGATGTCAGTAAGGCACCCCATTTTCGCCCAGTCGCTGTTTCCGTTGCTCCGGATGGCTCCATTTATGTCTTGGATTGGTGTCAGCAACTCATCGGCCACCTACAGCATCACTTGCGCGACCCTAATCGCGACCATGGGCACGGCCGCATTTATCGCATCACGTATCCCTCTAGGCCCTTGCTCGTGCCGAAGGCAGTCGCAGGTCAGCCTGTACCTGCGTTGCTTGAATTACTTAAGGAGCCTGAAGATGACGTCCGACTGCGCGCTAAACTCGAACTCGAGACGCATCCCGCTCGTGAGGTTATTGCGGCTACGCAAAAGTGGGAGCGCGGACTTGATGTCAAAGACCCCAACTATGAACACCATCGCCTCGAAGCGCTGTGGGTGCACCAGTGGTTCGATGTCGTGAACATAGGCTTGCTGGATGCTGTCTTGAATTCGCCTGAGCCACGTGCACGTGCTCAAGCCGTGCGAGTTTTAGGTTACTGGCGTGATCGCGTGCCTAATGGATTGGATCGACTGGAGGTTGCCATTAAAGATTCACACCCGCGCGTGCGACTCGAGGTGGTCCGCGTCTGTAGTTTCTTTGGCGAAGTGGATGCCCTGCGTGCGCTCCAAATTGCGCAGCAAGTTGTGGAAGACAAGGACGAGTATATCCAGTACTGCCTCCATGAGACAGCGCAGCAGCTGGGTACATTTGCCGCGGCAAAGTCGCTAGCAAAAGAGGTGCTCGCTTATGCACGAGAGTCTGCGGAGCCAAAAATCCCTTATTGGTTACTCAATGAAAACAGGGAGCTCTGGGAATTAGGCCGGCAAATTTATTCACGCGATGCCTCGTGCATGACGTGTCACCAGAAGGACGGCAAAGGGCTTTCTCCAGCATTCCCTCCACTTAGCGGATCGGAATGGTTACAGGGTTCCGATGAGCGTATCATTAAGATTGTCCTCAATGGCTTAGCGGGACCGATTGAAGTGAAGCAGAAGATGTACCGGCCTGAAACAGGCTCGCCGCCAATGCCGGCGCTCCGTGAATTGCTGACAGATCGTGAGATTGCCGCCGTGCTTATTTACGTGCGTAATGCCTTTGGTAATCGTTTGCCGATCGTGCGTGAATCAACCGTGGCCAAAGTGCGCGCACAGACGAAAGACCGTTCGACATTTTGGACGGCCGAGGAGTTGCTGAAGGCGCATCCCTTGCCTGCGCGCGAACCTCGAAAGTAAACCTTTAGGCCTTCGTTTCGCCTTCTTCGGCTTCCGCACCCGGTTTGTCAGCGGCCGCGTCTTCGTCAGCAACTTTTTTGGCATCGGCGGCGGTATGGATCACCGGCTGTGCGTGCAGAGTGCCATTGGGTAATTTGGCGACAAAGCCTTGGGCAATCAGGAAGAGGATATCTGTCGCTGCCAGTTTGGTTTCCTCTTCGTTGGTTTTGTCGGTTAGAATGCGTGCAGCCAACTGACTCGCATTCATGCCTGGCTTTTTATCAAGTTCGGCAAAAATCCGCGTCATACTGGCGGAGAAGGTTGTGCGGTCATCGCGACAGCGTCGGCGGACGCCGCAAACATAGGTGATACCTTTCGATCCGCGCTTGTAGAGATGGAAGCCTTCTTTACGGAGGCGACCGCGGATACCATTGGCGGTCGAGAGGGGGAAGAGGCGCTGCTCTTCAATCAGCCAGAGTACAGAATCACGCAGGGGGCCTACAGGCATCTCTGCAATGAGACGTCCGGCAAAGCGTACCCAAGGCAGTTCGCGGACTGCGGTCTCGCGTCGGTGTGCGAGCAAGAAAGCTTTCGCAGCATCGAGCGACTCAAGTTTTTCTGGCTCACCTTCTTGGCGATCTTTGGGTACGTAGTGAAGCTGGCGCGAGAGCGACTGAATCCAAGCCGCAACCACTTCGGGTTCACGCACCATTTCGATGGACGCTTTGAAGCGGTCGAACGACATCGCACTAAAGTAGCGCGAGTGGTGTTCGCGGATGCGGCGCATCCAATCGTGGTGGTTAGGGGCGCCTAAAATTTCGCGCGTCTGGGGGCAACGTCCCACCATTTGGAAATTCCCCTTGGGTGCTTCGACTTCAACTTCCGTGGTGTCGAAGAATGTGGCGAGGTGGCGTGATGCGATATGGCCGGTGGCTTCTGCTTCGCTGAGGAAGGGCATGCCATCAGGGATAGATTGCCAGAGTTTGCCCTCAGGGTTGACGGGCTTGATGACAATGGAGAGCCGGTCTTCTTTATCTAAGATTAGTTTAGCGACATCGAAGAGCTCGTAGGTGACTTGGCTGTCGCGCATCGCTTTACCCAGGGCTTCGAACTTTGCGTCGTCTGGGTAAAACTCTGCGACCACCACAGGGCGCATGAGTTCGGGTTCGCGCCGTGGAGCTTCGCGTTGTTCTTCGCGGCGACCTTCGCGCCGTGGACCGCTTCGGCGATCGCCATCTGGGCGTGGGCCACGACGGTCGCCTCCGGGACGCGGGCCGCGTGAGTCACGATCTTCGCGTGAGCTGCGACCACCGCCGCCTGCCTTGACGCTCTCGGTTGGACCTGAAGTCCATGAGGGGCCAAAGCCAAGCGACGACAGGTCGATTGGGTTATTAGCGGGCTTCTTGGATTCAGGGTCGGGGGACATTGCCCCTTAACTCTTCCCACCTCTAGCGGCTTGGCAAGCGTGGGGTGGTACGGTTTTTTCTTGCGCAGGGCAAAGCGTATGGCACTTTGCCGCTTCTTCCCACGCTCAGGTGGTGGAATGGCAGACACGCATGCTTGAGGTGCATGTGCCGAAAGGCGTCAGGGTTCAAGTCCCTGCCTGAGCACCACTTTCGACCCGGACTTTGTCCGGGTCGGATTCTTTGGGGAATACGTGCATTCCTGTTTCCTTTCCCCCTCAGCTCGTGCAAGGGTGGGGTATGGAGACTCCAGACAAACTGCACGTCCTCATTCTCGGCTCGGGTGGCCGCGAGCACGCACTGCTCAAGGCTTGCCTGCGTAGTGCTCGGGTTGCGTCGGTTAAAGTTGCTCCCGGTAATGGTGGCATGGCGCTCGAGGCAGAGTGTCTGCCGTGTAATATCAGTCGCCCTTCCGAGGTACTCGAACTCGTTCGCAAGCTGTCCATCGATTTAGTTTTAGTTGGTCCCGAGGTTCCCCTCGCAGCAGGCGTCGTTGATGTCTTGGAAGATGC
>CANHHS010000123.1 GCA_947460445.1 Opitutia bacterium
TGGAGAAGGTCCCAAGGGTTCGGCAGTTCGCCGATTAAAGTGGTACGCGAGCTGGGTTCAGAACGTCGTGAGACAGTTCGGTCCTCTATCCGCTGTGGGCGCAGGAGAGTTGAGGGGTTCATTTGTTAGTACGAGAGGACCGCAAATGACATGCCTCTGGTGTCCCGGTTATCACGTCAGTGGTAGCGCCGGTTAGCTAAGCATGGAACGGATAAGCGCTGAAAGCATCTAAGCGCCAAGCCTTTCCCAAGATAAGCTCTCCCAATAGGATCCAGGAAGACCACCTGGTTGATAGGCTACAAGTGTAAGCGGGGTAACCCGTTGAGCTCAGTAGTACTAATGTCCGATAGTCTTTTCATTGGCTTCTACGCCAGTTTTCGAAAACGACTTTAGGTACAAAGGAATAGTAAATTTTTTAGATTCATCACGCTATGCGCAAACTGCCCATATTTACCGACGACAGCCGCCGACACCTGGCAAACCCTACATGATCATCTCATACGGGCGGCTCGAGGATTCATTCTGGTGATCATGGACGCGGGGAAACACACGTTCCCATATCGAACACGACCGTTAAGCCCGCAGTCGCCGATGGTAGTGCAGCCTTGCTGCTGTGCGAGAGTAGGTCATTGCCAGGTTCTCGACCCCAGTCTCCGCGAGGAGACTGGGGTCTCCCTTTTATAAAAATCCTCACCTTGTTTATTCGACGAGGTGAGGGTAGGTGTGTCCCCGTTAACTCCACCCTATGCGCACCTTGATATGCATGTTCCTTGCCGCCGCATGTGCCCTTGCAGCGGCCGAGCCCACGGTGCTTCGTGTTGTTAGTTACAACATCCGCACCGGCGGTGTTGGGATGGATGATAAGCGCGACTTAGCCCGCCAAGCTGCGGTGCTCAAAGCGCTCAAGCCTGACATCGTTCTACTTCAAGAAGTCGACGTCGGTGCTAAACGTTCTGGAAAAGTCGATACTGCCGGCGTCATCGCCGAAGCGCTCGGCTTTAAAAGTTACTTTACCCAAGCTATCCCGCTGCAGGGCGGATCTTACGGTGTCGCTGTACTGACAGCATTCCCTGCGGGCCCTTTCACGACCCAGCGCTTCCTGGGAGGAGCTGAGCCGCGGGTTGCACTCCTGTTGCCCGTGCGAGTGCCAACGTCAGCGGGAGAACGTGAACTGCTCGTCGTTTGTACACACCTTGATTTTAGATCTGATGACGAAATGGAGCCCTGTGCTAAACAACTAGCCAACGTTTTAGCAGCCGAGCAACGCCCAGTCTTGTTGGGTGGCGACATGAATTTTTGGCCCGGGAGCAAAGTCATCACTGCTCTTGAAAAACAACTCACCTTGATTCCGAAAACAGGGGAGAAAGGGACTTACCCGGCCGATAAACCAAAGTCTGAAATCGATCATTTCTTCGTTCGCCCTGCAGCCGCTTTTAAAATTCGCGAAAGCCGTGTCGTGCCCGAATCGGTGGCATCCGATCATCGCCCGATTTTAGTTGAGTTGGAGTGGCAGCCTTCGACCCGCTGACGTTAAACGATTTCGCTCAGCTTTTGTTTTGCATCGGCTGTTCCGAGTAGACGCCCTGCCAAATCTTCGAGTTCACGCGCGATGCGCACACCGCTAAAATCAGGCTCCGCTAGTCCTGGCTGACCAGCGCTGTCCACGTGTGACCAAAGCTCACCAAGCGTTAAATGCTCAAGTGGGCGTGCGGGGGCGTGCCCGGGAGCTTTGCCATCTTCGCTGCTCACAGGCGCGAGCAATCCCAGTGCATGCAGTCGGTGTAAGCATACGTCGACAACAGACGTCGGTATGTGGGCCGTATCTGAAAGGTCATCGGCCGTGGGTGCAGGTTTTCCTGCCCGGAAACAGCGCAGTGATTCCGAGACACAAATAAAAGCGAGGGAACGCCGAGCGCGATGGCTCAAGCCTTCCCACGTGCGGTGCCGGGCATGCGCGCGGCGGTGTTGGAAAGCAAAGGCGACTTGACCGCCTGCTAAAACAATCAGCCAGGAAACATAGCTCCCAAACATCATGACAGGAACAATGCTTAGTTGTCCGTAGAGTGAATGGAATTCTACGACCTTGCCGACATACGCTGCCGCCAGTTCATGGTTAAAGATAATTAAGAATGCCGTGGTAATGCCTCCCACAAACGCCGATGACCAGCGGACACGTGCATTCGGAAGGAGTCGGTAGAGGCACGCAAAAGCAGCCGCAAGTAAGCTTCCGGTGACGAGTTCAGGGCCTGAACCGCGGAGGAAATCAACGAGCGCGGCACCCCCTGGTAGTCGACCAATCCAACCAGCGACACCTTGGGCAGCTGCACCGGCTTGATCCACAAGGGCAGCGACAGAAAGCACTGTGAGACTCGCTGCGCCTACTAAAAAGAATAGCACTAAGAAGAGACAATAATTGGCAAAGCGATCCCTCCAGCTACGTCCTCGAGCCACTCCCCAGATGCCATTCAAGGTGTCTTCGACGCGGCTCAGCATCAGCACGGCGAGTCCAATCACGAGTGCCAAGCCAATCGCACCCGCGCCACCATCTGCGGCATTTGCGAGCAAGCGATCAACGAGCGCATCAAGATCGCGATTGATGTCTGCAAGCGTTGCATGTGCAGAGCCTGTCGCTGCGGTGACTTGAGGGGCAATGTATTCAACCGCTGCGACGATTGCGCGCTTCGCCGGATTCTCTCCACTCGTTGCGGCCTCGCGTGAAAGAATAAAACCCGAAACAGTGAGACCAAGTGCGAGCACTGGTCCGAGCGACATCAGTGTGTAGTAAGTGAGTGCAGCGCTTCTTTGCGGAAGCTGGTTGTCCCAAATCCCATACCAGCTCGTCGTGATCACGCGCCACAGTGCACGTATACCGCCGAGCACACCGCGCGAATTCAGTCCTTCGTTCGTCCAAATATCTCGGAAAAACTTTTGGAGAGAAGATGACAGGGTGGGGCGTTGCGGACTCGTCATGGTTAAAAGCCTGACGACATCAGCGTCTCTCGCAACACCCCACCGATTATGCGTGAACAGCGTGAGCAACACCAACAACCGACCGTTGCCTTACGCCCGTACCGCTTGTTTCCTGCTTTCGTAGCCGAAACAGTGTATTCTTATGAAAAATCCGTCAAAACACCCCATTGTGAATAAATATTTATTCACAAGTAGCGATTTAGCATGAGGTTGCGAAAAACCACTACATCTAGTGCTTAATACCGCTTGCAGACGCTACATCTAGTATTATCTCACTACGTTATACCAATTTACCGTCGCTTCGACAGTACCCAACCTATTCCCCAAAGCCTAACTTTTTGCAAGTAACCCATGGAAACCATCACCATTAAAGTCGGTCCGAAGACCTTCATTTTAGACAAAACCAAAGCCGAAGAGGCACTCGCTGCGAAGCAGATCATCAACGGTCGCGACACGATGTTCTTCAACATCCTGCCGCTCAAATATCAGTGGGCCTATGATATCTACAAGACCATGAAGGCAAACCACTGGGAGCCAGAAGATATCCCCATGGGCAAAGACCGCGAACAGTGGGTCGATCAATCCGGAGCCATCAGCGAAATCGATCGCTGGATTATCAAAATGGCCATCGGTTATTTTTCCGCAGCTGAAGGCATCGTCGGTGACAATATCATCCACGCGGTGCGCGAGCTCATCACCGCTTCAGAAGTGAAGTTGGTACTCGGTCGCCACGCACACGAAGAGAACATCCATGCCGACTCATTGGTATACATGATTTCGTCCCTGGGCGTGAATCCGCACGAGTGCGAAGGCATGCTCGCGGACATTCCTACCATCGCTAAGAAGGCCGACTTTGTGGTCTCCAACTCTCGCGCCCTACGCCGCGAGATGGACATGACAAAAACAGAAAACAAACAGGCGCTCGCTAAAAACGTCTTCCTCTTTGGACAGTGCATGGAAGGTACGCAATTTTACGGCCTGTTTGGTATGGTGCTTTCACTGGCCCGTCAGAATAAGTTCATCGGGATCGGTCAGATGTTCCGTTACACCCTTCGCGATGAGTCCAACCACATTGAGCTATTCCGCCAGTTGCTCATGGAACTCGTCAAAGAAAACCCAGACGTTTGGACGCCTGCCTTCAAAGAAGAGCTTCGCCAGTTAATGAACCAAGCCGTGCAGCTCGAAAAAGAATTCATTCGCGACTGTCTCCCAGTGAATGCCCTCGGTCTTTCCTCCAAAGAATTTGAGCAGTATATTGATTACATTGCCGATCGTCGTCTGAAGAATTGCGGCCTCGACAGTTTGTCCGCGGTGCCACCCACCAACCCTTTCCCTTGGCTCTCTGAAATGATGGACCTGAAGAAGGAA
>CANHHS010000124.1 GCA_947460445.1 Opitutia bacterium
AATACGGTCAACACCCACTCCGCCATCGAGCATCGCACCCAGGCGCCCATTGCCGAGCGGGAGGCGTTCTAACTCCCAGCTTTTGGCTGGGCGATCGTAGCGCAGAGTGGGCTCTGCGGCGCCAGCAAGGGCAGCTAGTAGGTAGACGATGAAGACACGTGACATGGCCATATGACCCTTCGCCGGCAAATGGGTTCCGTCAGCCTTAATCTCAGAGATTGATGGTGCGACCTTCGCGGAATGAACGGTCAGCTGCAGCCACAATACGCATGGAGTTTACCGCGTCATCCATGTGGGCAGTTAGGTCGATATTCTCGCGGATAGCCTTTTCAAAATACGCCTGCTCGCGCTGACATAAACCATCGTGGCCAGGATCGGCTTCGGTCGGCACGAGCTCATCCTTTTTACTGAACTTACCATCCGCACCGAGACCCGCATGGTGAACCTTGAGCGCCTGGGCACCCGTGTGGTCGTCGACATTATCCGAGTTACCGGCTTCAGAGCCTTTGCCTGCAACAATCGTCACGGAGCCTTTGGGACCGACAACGTCTTTCACAAAAAATGCTTCTTCGGACATCATAGGCCCCCACCCTGCTTCGTACCAGCCAACAGAACCGTCGGCAAATGTCACTTGGAGTTGTCCATAGTTCACCATGCCTTCAGGCAACTCATCAGAAAGACGCGCCCCAATACCCGACACGCGCACAGGACGACTACCCGTCATCAGACACATAATGTCCACGTAATGCACACCACAGTCCACAATCGGACTACAGGTCTGCATCAACGCTTTATGTGTCTTCCAATTTTCACCAGAACTCTGCTGGTTTAAATTCATGCGCATAACCAAGGGCTTACCCAATGTCTGCGCGACGCGAATGAACTGCGACCAGGCGGGGTGGTGACGAAGGATATAACCGATAACAACTTTAAGTTTAGTGCCCTTAGCTTTAGCGACGATGCGTTCAGCTTCTTCAACCGTTACTGCAAGTGGCTTTTCGACGAACACATGGCAACCGGCTTCAAGTGCGGCGATTGCGTATTCTGCGTGCGTGTCAGGGTAACTCGAAATCGAAACCGCATCAGGCTTCGTCGCCTTAAGCGCCTCTTTGTAATCCGCAAACTCTGCATAGTTCCCGCCGAGTTCTTTATTTAGTTTATGCCGCGAGTCCGCAGAACGCGTGACGATGCCGACAATTTCAAATCCAGGCAGTTTATGGTAAGCGAGCGCATGGGATCGTCCCATGTTGCCTGCACCCACACAGAGAACGCGAATCGGCTTAGACATCTTAAGCAGTCTCAGTGGTCAAACGAGAGTTGTCGCGGAAAATAATAGAGAAAAGCACCAACAGCACTGCAGCGAACCCAGCAGGTACGAGCCAGAACATTGGGTCAAAGACTGTCTTGCCGTCGACCTCGTGAATATACCGTGCATGCAACAGTGGCGCGATCATGTTACCAATCCACATGCCGAGTCCAAGCGTAGCCCAGGAGACAATTGCTTGCGCGGTGTTGCGCATGCCGGCAGGTGCTAGCTTATCGGCATAGAGCATACCGGTCACAAAGAAGAAGTCATAGCAAAGGCCGTGCAGGGCAACGCCTGTGAGCAGCATAGCGGACGCCCCATTGGCATAACCAAATAAAGCATAACGTAGAGCCCAGCATGCCATACCAACCAGCAACACTGTCTTGGCACTAAAACGAACCAGCACAACAGGCAGTAAGGCCAAGAATAATACTTCAGAAACTTGACCGAGGGTCATCCACGATTCGGAATCAGGTAAGCCAGAGGTTGAGAGGAAGAAATTAGCGTAGGCGTAATAGAGCGCCAGGGGGATGCAGAAGAGACATGAGCATACGAGGAATACGAGGAACTTAGCATCCCCGAGAATAGCATAGCCGCTTATACCTCCTGAAGACTTCGTTTCCTTACTCGGAAGGGGATCTGCGAGAGCGGGCGAAAGCATAGCGACGCCAATCAATGCCAAGCCAGCTAGACGGAAAGTCCAAGGACCAGTTGCAATCTCGCTATCCCAACGGGAGAGCACAGAGCCAATAAGAAGACCTGAGCCAATCCAACCAATCGTACCCCAGAGGCGGATCGAACCAAAAGATTTCGCCGGATCTTCGAGCGATGCCATCACAACCGAATTAAGAATAGGCAGCGCGGCAAAGAAACAAAGGGAATGAGCCAATAAGAGAGCTTGAAACTGTCCGGCAGAATGCACGTAAGGAATCGAAGCAATCAGGAGCGCCGCAACTAAACTCAGAAGTGCGAGTAGTTTACGTGGAGCGAGGGCACGGTCTGCAATCCAGCCTGCAATCAAAGGCGAGATCATTGCTGCCAGCGGACCAACCCCGTACGCGAGACCGATAACCGCGGTATCACCAGGGAAAGCCTTCGTTAAATATTTGCCCATGGGGACTAAATAAACCCCCCAGGCAAAGAAGTTCAGGAACATGACTAAACCAGCGCGAAGTCGGGGTGACATAGGTTGGGGTGTATAGGCGCATCGTGGCATACGATCCGACCACGGCAAGCGTCTGTACAAAAAAAGACCCCGGAGATTCCGGGGCTAATTTAGAAACTTAGAGCGTTTTTTAAGCTCCCTGGGGCTTTTCTTCCTTTGGAGCAGGGGCTGACTTGTCGCCACGTGGACGTTGTGGGCGAGGTTGGCCATCTGCGGCAGGCTTGTCGTCTCCGCGCTTAGGGTCGCCACCGAGACCTAAACGTTCTTCGCGACGTTCTTCGCGAAGGTCTCCAAATTTTTCAATGAGTGGAGCTAGCGTTGGATCTGATTTAAGAATACTCGCTTTGACAGCCGCACGCAGCACATCGCCCGCCTCACGCGACTTTTCAAAAGCTGCCTTCACTGCAGGATCGTTGCGAGCGCCTTCCATTGCTTTGCGAACCTCAGCCATTTTTTCTGACGTAAGACGTTCGCGTTTTTCGCCTTCGGCAGGCGGTCCAGCAATGCCTTTAGAGTCGGCATAAGCTTTGAGTGCGACGCGCAATTCCTCGCGCGCAGCTTCAGCCTTAAGCTTAGCAGCTTTGACGGTCTCATCCTCACGCGCAGTTTCCATGGCCTTACGCACTTTTTCCATTTCTTCACGGGTTACCCCAGATCGCTTGAGGTTCTCCAACTTGTCGCGGACATCTTGTCCGCGGCCTTCACGGCGTGGTCCGTGTTCGCCTTGAGCATCGGGGGCACCATCGTTGCCAGCAGGTGGCGCAGGGGGTTCGCCTTGAGCTAAAAGAACTCCAGCCAAGAGCAGTGTGGTTGTTAAAAAGAGACGAGATTTCATAAAAGTTATTCTATAAGATAAACCCCTACGGATGGGTTAAGTTTCGGTTAACGTGGTAAGGGCTGTTCAATCCCTTTGGCTTTAAGAGCCTCGAGGCGGTCTTTTAATCGTGCAGCAACAGCGGGGTTGGCAGCAATAACGTTCGTTTTTTGGCCAGGGTCTTTCGCTAAATTGTAAAGCTGATCGCCGGCCACGACTTCACTGTCATCGCCCTCGGCTTCATTGCGAACTTTGGCAGCCTTACGACCGTGCCCAGGAACGAAAGACCAATCACCTTCTCGAATGGAAAGTGCTAAACCCATACCCTGCGACACCACATAGTCTCGAGTAGACTTTTCTGAACCCGATAAGGCAGCTGACACATCCAAACTATCGAGAGCAATAAAGGGTGCAGGATCGCCACCACCGATACGCGTAAAGGAAGCCGCGAAATCAACTTGGGAGATAAGCGCTTCGCTCACCTTGCCTGCGGGCACATGACCCGGCCAGCGAACAAGAAAAGGTACACGTGTGCCGCCTTGGTATACACTATATTTACCACCACGGAAGGGCCCCGCGGGTGCGTGAGCGGCAGCTCGGTTCAATTCTACTGCCCGATCTTTATAACCGTCATCGAGCACAGGACCATTATCTGAAGTTAAAATGATGAGCGTATTCCTTGTCAGTCCTTGGCGCTCAAGTTCAGCGAGGATTCGACCGACTTGATCATCAAATGAAACGACAGCGTCACCCCTTGGTCCGAGTGGCGTCTTCCCAGCAAAGCGTGGATGAATAATACGAGGCACGTGATTTTCATGTGACGCGTAATAAAGGAAAAACGGCTTTGTTTTATTCTTTGCAATAAACTCACAGGCTTTCGTCGCAAAGGTATCGCCCATCGTGGTGTCATCCCAAATCGCCGAGGCGCCGCCGCGCACCCAACCAATACGACCGACTTTATTGACGAGAGCCATGTTATGCCCGTGCGACCAATCCATGGCGAGGGCGGCGCGGACTTCTCCTGAC
>CANHHS010000125.1 GCA_947460445.1 Opitutia bacterium
GCCGTAAAGTCAAGGGACGAAGCGAACGCCTCACCCCTACCCAGCCCTGTCAATGACTCAGAGGCGCTACCTTAGCGACGGCCGCGACCCGCTGAACGACGAGCCAAGAAGCCACCTCCACCTCCGCCTCCACCGCTCGATCCACCACCCTGAGGGCGGCCACCGTGCCACTGACCGGGTTTACGCTCAGGCGGACGAGCCTTCTGCTCAGCTTCGCGGCGACCATGACCTGGACCACGCACATGACGCTGACGTGGTGCCGTGTCTTCAGACTTTTGGCTGAAAGCTTGGCGCGTAGCTTCTTCAAAATTGAAACCCTCTGGGCGTTGTAAAGGCGGGAGCGCCTTGCCGACCATACGTTCGAGACGACGGAGATCTCCGCGATCCTCGGAAGTAATAAAGGTGACGGCTTTGCCGCTTGCACCTGCACGACCGGTACGGCCAATACGGTGAACATAATCTTCGAGCTGATCTGGGAAGTCGAAATTCACGACGTGGGTAATGCCATCGACGTCAATACCCCGCGAAGCGATATCGGTGGCCACGAGCACACGTACTTGTCCTGACTTAAATGATTCAAGCGCACGTTGACGTTGGCTCTGCGAACGATTGGCATGGATAGCCATCGATTCGACGCCCGCAGCTGCGAGTTTCCGACAAATACGATCCGCACCATGTTTGGTACGACTAAAGACAAGAACGCTCTCCCAACCTGGCTGCGCCAAGAGGTGTGTAAGCATCGCCTGTTTCAGGTTATGCGGACATTCGTAGAGTGTTTGCTCAACGAGCTCTGCTGGATTGGAGCGACGGCCAACTTCAACTAACTTCGGACTCTTTTGGAATTCGGAAGTGAGTTGTTCAATCTCTTTGGAAAGTGTCGCTGAGAACATCAATGTCTGACGGTCCTTAGGAAGTCCGCGAACAATCCGACGAATCGACGGAAGGAATCCCATGTCGAGCATGCGATCGGCTTCATCCAAGACCAGAACTTCGCAGTCGCGAAAATCGCCGTGGCCTTGCGATGCGAGATCAAGCAGTCGACCCGGCGTCGCCACGAGCAAATCGCAACCCGCACGTAATGCTGAAATTTGGGAACGCTCACCAACGCCACCGTAAACAATCGCAACGGCGAGCGGCAAGTGGCGTGAGTATGCCCGAACATTTTGCTCAATCTGCACAACCAGCTCACGCGTCGGCGCTAAAATAAGTGCGCGCACCGCACCACGCTCGGCCTTACCTTTCGCAAGGCGTGTAAGCAAAGGGAGGGTAAAGGCTGCGGTCTTACCTGTACCCGTCTGAGCGATGCCAATAACATCGACACCCGACAAAACAACCGGGATGGCCGCACCTTGAATGGGCGTAGGCTCGGTATACCCTGCCTCGGCGACAGCGCGAAGTACTGATTCATGGAGACCTAACTTATCAAACGTCATGCCGCACCGTGAGCACCGAAAGTGCCTGGGGCGAGAGCAATCGGCACTTAACGCTTGGTTAAGTCTTCCCGCTCAATCGGCTCAACGTGGGCTAAATGGTCGGGACTCTTCTTGCCGCTTAAGACCTTCCAAAGACACCAAACGAAAAGGTAGGTCACGGAACCAACCGAGACTGCCATGAAGAGTATGCCTGTAGACGTCATAAATTAACGAGATTGGTGGGACCAGCGACGGCCTGCGAGGTGGATAAGGAGGCAGGAGAAGACTGCAAAAACGAATAAGAACAAGGCGGTCAATCGAGCGACATGACTCGCGGGATGTGCCTCGCTTCCAACTAAATCAAGGATCTGTTCCGTTGGCATAAAGGCGGCATTTGTGAAACTCATATTCCACCCGGCGACATTACGCAGAACAAACATACTGAAGATAACCGTTAGGAAAATCGGCGACACCCAGCGCAAGACATGGCGGAATATTCCAGGAACTTGAATATCAGCACCGTGGTGCAAGTGCTGCCATCCACGCTCCGTACCAAAACCTAAGTTAAAGACGTAGATGAGTAAGGTGCCTTGAAGGAAGATACCAATGTCACCAATCCAGAAGTCGACAATTGAGAGAGCCTTCAAGTCGCGGCTAAACCAAACCACGAGTAAACATCCCGCAGCTGTTATTAAACCCAACAGCGCAACCGAACGACGACGATCCAACCCGAGACCTTCTTCCAAGAAAGCGATACCAGGCTGCAACATAGAGAGCGACGAAGTGATTGCGGCAATGAAGAGAAGGACAAAGAACAATCCGCCGAAGATATGCCCGCCAGGCATACCCGCAAAAACTTGAGGTAACACATTAAACCCTAAAGCAAATGTGCCACCCGCTACCGCGGAAGCCCCCAAGAAGGCAAAGGCGGCAGGTACAGTGATTAAACCGCCCAGCGCAACTTCACAGAACTCGTTCGCCGCAGTCGCCGTTAAGCCACTCAAAGCCACGTCGTCCTTCGGCTTCAAGTAACTGGCATACGTAATGATGACGCCGAATCCGACAGAGAGCGTGAAGAAGATTTGCGATGCTGCTTTGAGCCAGACTTCAGGATTGGAAAGACCTTTAGCGATATCGCTCGGGTTCCACATATACCCTAGGCCATTCCATATACTTAACTCGGGCTTCGAAGGATCGGGCGTACCCAATGTCATCACACGTGCCAATAACACTAAAGCGATGATGATTAATAGAGGCATTCCCCAATTACAGATAAACTCAATCCCCTTAGAAAGTCCTCGGTAAATGATGATAAAGTTTAAAACGAAAACGGCTGCGAAGAACCAAAATGCCGGGCCAAAAGAGAAGACAGAGCCGTCACTGGCTTGCCCCGTAAATGTACTAAAGAAATCACCAAAAGCAGGCGCTCCTTTGAGGTCGAGATCGCCCGAGAAACTATGCCAAGCATAACCGAGGCACCACGACTCGATGACGACGTAATAAAAGTAAACACCTACAGGGACAATAAACCCGAGTAATCCAAGGTACTTCCCCCAAGGTTTACGTAAAATGGAATGAAAAATACCCGGAGATGAATTGAATCCTTGAGAGCCACCGAAGCGACCCAAGGTCCATTCTGTCCAGCAAATGGGCAAGCCTACGACCAGAAGTGAGATGAAGTAAGCAATCAGAAATGCCCCACCTCCCGTCTCCTTATTGGCGACAAGTCCAGGGAAGCGAAGGAAGTTGCCGAGGCCAACGGCGCTGCCCGCAACCGCCATAATGACGCCAAGTTTAGATCCCCATGCTTCCTTAGGTTGACTCATGGATTTTAACCATGAGCAGATGATGCGAGAGGGCAACCCCGCATACAGGGTACTCTCTTACACTATCTTTACACAGACTTACGCCTTCGGCTTAGGTTCGTCAGCGACAACTTGGATGCGCACATCGCGAAGCTGTCGTGCGCTGACCGGTCCTGGACAATCCGCCATCAAGTCGCGGCCATTCTGATTCTTTGGGAAGGCAAGAATATCGCGAATAGAGCTGCGACCTGCGAGCATCGCCACGACACGGTCGAAACCGAGAGCGATACCACCGTGTGGCGGTGCGCCGTAAGAGAAGGCTTTCAACATATACCCAAAACGACTTTCCACGAGATCCTGAGGAATCTTTAGAATATCTTCGAAAACACGTTTCTGCACTACAGGGTTGTGAATACGAATCGAACCACCACCAAGTTCAACGCCATTCAGAACGATATCGTAGTGCTGACCGCGAACTTTACTAGGATCGGTAGCGAGCAAGGGTTCGTCTTCAACAACGGGTGCCGTGAAAGGATGGTGCGCCGAGATGTAACGCTGTTCATCCGCATCCCATAGCATGAGCGGGAATTCAATCACCCAGAGGAAGTTGTACTGGTCGGTTGGGATGTTCAGTTTTCCACGCGCCTTCAGCAAAGATGCGGACTCAAGGCGAATGCGACCGAGAATTGTCGAGGCCTGCTCCCAAGGAGCAGCCGCAAAGAAAACGATGTCGCCGTCTTGAATATTCAAGCGACGGTTCAGTTCGGCTTTCTCCGCATCCGTGAAGAATTTAACAATGGGTGACTTCCACTCGCCCGCTTCGCATTTAATAAAGGCGAGACCCTTGGCACCAGCTGCCTTCGCAATGGTTTCGAGATTGGTCAGTTCTCCCTGAGTGATGTCGGCGAGACCCTTGGCGTTAATCGCACGGACAACTGAACCAGGTGTATTGGCGGCGGCAGCAAAGACCTTGAA
>CANHHS010000126.1 GCA_947460445.1 Opitutia bacterium
CAAAGACAGGCCCATAGTCTTTGACGAGTTTCCCGTCACCCAGTTCGCTGGCAGGTCCATTCGCAGGAGCAGGTGATGCTGTCCACTTGGCCTTCAGTGTTGGGAGTTCGCCGGGCTTTTGGGTCAAAGTTTTGACGTCATTGGCCCAATTCAGCTCACAAGGTTTAAGCGGATTTATATCTACAGTGACTGGCTTTTGGTCGCGGATAATTGTCAGGGTTTTTACCGGTTGGAGCGTTGATTGGATGAAAGCAGCGATGTCATTCACGGGCTGATTATTCACGGCTAGTACCAGCGTACTCTTTCCGTGTGTGAATGACAGAGGGTGACTTGCGGGTGCGTCAGACAGCACCACGCCGCGGGTTTCCTTGCTGACGCCGAAGGCAGAGTATTCTTCACCGACCATATTCTTAACCGTAAGCCCGCGCCAGTATGCCGCGGGCGTTTGGGTAGATTCGGCCGTGGTATTCGATGAAGTTGAAACAGCGTCGATGCGCGGGGTTGGAGCGATGGCCCGTAGGGTAGGCTTGCGTACGCCAAAATCATTGGTCGGGAAATTTTCAAAACCCATTTTAAGCGCAGGCGATTCAGGCTTTACTCGAAAGTCGCCATTGTCTGCGTCCACAAAAAGTGGATCGCCCGCTGTAGAGCGACTTTCAACTCCAATGCTTTTAGCGGCGTTGAGGTCGCCCGCTTTTGCAAAAAGATTGTTATCGATGGATTTACCCCAGACCTTGGGCATCCCGATGGGAGCATGTGCAGCGAGCAGGATGTTACGCTCAAGTATATCGCCGCTGTTTGGATACCAGACGTGGGGATGGAATCCACAATTCACAAAGATGTTATTCCAGGCGCTCCGACCGTAGCCTTCGCGGAATTTTAGGCCGCCTTTTAAAAAGACGTTATGGTGAATGCGGTAGTTGGAAGATCCGTCGTCGAGATCAACGTCCCATCCGTGATCACAGCGCCAGCGCGAGAAACGGATCTCGGTTGGCTCCATGGCGTCAAGGAAGGGTAGGCCGGGCTCTTTCGCTATATCTTCAGGGTTCGTTGCGCCCCAGTAGCGGTCACGCCCCCATGAGTTGAAAGAACCGTGGTCACTTGTCTCCAGTACGGTGTCAAAGATGTCGCAGCCTTCAATGACATGTCCGCCCCAGCCGCCGTCACCGATATTAATGCCCGCACGCGAGGTTTCGTGGATAGTTAGATGTCGAAGTGTCATTCTCGCAGCCATTTCAATTTGTACACCTGCACCTTGTTTTTCAATCTGCCCAACCCGTGCGATGAGACAGTCTTCAACTAAACAGTCCGAAGGGTAGTCGGGTGATTTGGGTCCCGGTGTGCGGTCGAGTTGCGATACCTTGAGGCGTTGGTCGTAGTGTAGGAGCGGATTACGTACCGATGAAACGTCGCCCACAAATGAGATACCGCTCGCTCCGGCGTCATGAACATGGAGTCCTTTGAACGTAATCCTACGTGCGTAGCTCGAGACGAGCAGGGCGTTTCCGCCGAGCTGATCGAATTCGCTATCGCTCACCGAACAGTCCACAGCACCCGTAAGCATAACAGCGGCGCCACGATAAAATGTCCAATCCGAGCGCAACAACGGTTCGCGCGTTTCCATAAAGGTCCGAGCTGCGTGGCGGAAGGTTAACCCTTTGAAAGAAATATGGTGAGCGGGCTGTGTGGACGTGCCACGCAACTCAATCAGGTTAGCGAGGCGCACCCCTATGAACTCGGCTTTATCAACGGCGAGACCCGCGGGTGGCATGAAGTAGAGTAGGTTGTTCTTTTCGTCATGGAACCACTCGCCAGGTGCATCGAGTTCTTCGAAGATGTTTTCGACCATGCGATCTTTTGCGTGCATGGGTCCACCGCGGTTATTTTGCCAGCCACCCACATAACTTACTTTATTAGAGGCTTCTTTGCCTGTGATGCGGTAATGGTACCCACCCCAGTGATGTTGGTGCATCGCATGGATATACCCACCTGTTGGATCTTTCCAGCGTGCAGCTCGGCTGGGTGCAAAGGCATCGGCAGCGGCACCGCGGTAAGGCGTTGAGCGTAGTTCGGGATTATAGTTCGGGTAGCGAGCGAGGATCTGTCGTGTGCCGTCGGCAAACAGTTGATCAATTTTTAACCCTGCTGGTGTTTTCGCTTTGAAGACACCGTTTGGTGAATCTTCCCATTTCAGGTGAAGTAAGATTCCGCCCGAAATCACAACTTTGCCTTCGTGCTCGGCTTGATAGGCGACGGGACACTCTTTGGTGCCAGAATCAACCGCTGTTAACACGAATGTTTCTGCGAGAAAGTATGTGCCGTCGTTTAAGTGTACGGTGACGGGTTCTTTGCCGAGCTTCCCTGAACGTCGCAGGTAGTCGCGCGCACCAGTTAAAGAGGCAAGCGGTTGCTGCGATGTTCCTTCTGCAGTATCATTGCCCGTCGGTGCTACGTAGACATCTAGGGCGCAGAGCCTTGAGGCAAAGAGAAGGAGCCAGGTCCACTTCATACCTATAAATGGCCAATGTTGGGCACGATGGGAAGCCTGAGTCATGGATTGGGAACATCCCATAAATCCTTAGGTCAATAGACTATGCACCGCCTGCTTCTCTGGGTTTTGTTTGGCCTTATCTTTATCGCCGAACCAAAGGCCGCCTTGGCTGACCAATCTCTCCGTTATGCTAAAGAGATTACGGCTTTTGAGACTGCGGATAAATTAAATCCGCCGCCTAAGGGTGCGGTTTTGCTCTCAGGGGCTAGCACCATTCGTATGTGGTCGAATGCAGCTGAGGCATTTGCGCCTTACCCAGTTATCAACCGTGGATTTGGTGGCTCCTATACAACTGAGGTGCTCGGCTACATGGATCGCATCACCTTGCCCTATGCCCCGCGCGTCGTTGTCTTCCAGTGTGGTGGTAATGATATTGCTGCTGGGGGCGACTCAGCCGAGGCGCCGCTCGCTCGCGTTCGTGAATATGTAGCGCGTTTACGGAAAGCACAGCCCGGCACACCTGTGGTACTTGTCGCCAGTGGCCTGGCACCATCGCGACGTGCACGTTGGGCTGAGCTTAAGAAGTTTAACCAAGGCTTAGCCGACTTCGCCAAGTCAGAGAGCGGGATATGGTATGTGGACATTAATCCGGCACTCAACTTGCCCGACGGCGAACCCCGTCCCGATACTTACCTTAAGGATAGGCTTCACCCGAGTGCAGTTGGTTACGCGGGGATGGCGAAGCTCTTGCAGCCCGTTGTCGATGAAGCTTGGGCTTCGGTAGCCGGTCCTAAACCTGGCGATGCTGATTTCCCAAAGCCACGTCCTTCGGCTCGCTAAGTATCGGGTAGGGTCGCCTCGCCGAGGCGACCGCAGATCGTTCGGCGAGCGGGTCCTACCCAAGGTAAAGGCTGATCGTTCGGCGAGCGGATCCGAATGCGTATAGTCCGTGCATCGGGTAGGGAGGACTGTCCCAGTCCTCCTCCATGGAGGCCTCGGAGAGGCCTCCCTACCTAGCACATTAGTTGCCGAGTAATTTCTTCAGCGCCGCTTCATCGATAACTTTAACGCCGAGTTCTTCAGCTTTATCGAGCTTCGAGCCGGCTTCTTCGCCGGCGACGACGTAGTCAGTTTTCTTGCTGACACTGCCTGAAACTTTTCCGCCGGCCTTTTCAATTAAATCGCGTGCTTGGTCGCGTGCCAGTGTTGGCAGTGTGCCTGTAAGTACAAAGGTTTTGCCGGCGACACCTTCAACGGTGGCTGCCGCCGAGGCGGAATCTTCGAGGGTGAGTCCAGCCTTGCGCATCGCTTTAACCCAGTCGCGGTGATTCGGATCACTAAAGAACGATAAGATGGATTCGGAAACCTTGGCTCCGACTCCTGAAATAATAGATTCTTGGTTAACGCCACCTTTTGTGCCTTCAGTCGTAATCAGTAAGTCTGACGTTTTGGCGGTAGCCAACGCGTCGAGTGATTTGAAATGGCGAGCGAGATCCTTGGCTGTCTGCATGCCGACATTCGGGATGCCCAGGGCATGAATCGCTCGCCAGAGCTCCCGTGATTTAGCCGCTTCGATGCCTGCGATCATATTTTCAACCGACTTCTCTTTGAATTTATCGAGTATAGCCCACTCGGTTTCTTTTAACGATAG
>CANHHS010000127.1 GCA_947460445.1 Opitutia bacterium
AGTTTCTGAGTCCAGGTGTCGTAATCGATCTGGTACGTCATATGCGTCAGAAAGCTGCGCTTGGCACCAATGGCTTTGGATGCTTCGCAGGCGTCTTCGATTGTCATGTGCGTCGGGTGCCACGCAGGGCGAAGTCCATCAAGGATAGCCACGTCACAACCTTGGGCGAGTTTCACAGCGGCCGAAGGGACGCGTTTGCAATCGGTATAGTAGGCAAAGCGTGCGCCGGTAGAGGGCTCTTCAAACACTAGGCCAAGTACAGGAACGCCGTGTGGAAGAATTGTCGTACGTACAATCCCGCCGCCAGGGAGTTCGAGCACTTCGGGCATGGCGTGTAAGGTGAGCGAAACATAACCGTCGGACTTAGGCTTATCGGTTGCGTAGGGAAAAATTGCACGGACACGTCCGAGTCCCTCAGGGGTCGAATAGACCGGTATAGCTGCACCTTCTTTATTGGTACAGAACTGCCGAAGGTCATCCATCCCGAGGACGTGGTCGGCATGGCCGTGGGTCAGAAGTACCGTGTCGATGTTCTCGATCTGGTTATGGAGGCACTGGAGCCTAAACTCAGGGCCTGTATCGACTTGGACGGCGTGACCTTCAATGATCACATGGATGCTCGTACGCGTCCGCCAGTTACGAGGGTTGGCGCGGTCCAAGCCCGTATTCGGGTGGGCAATGAGGGGCACCCCTTGGGACGTCCCACAGCCGAGTACGGTGATTTCCATACACCCAAAGGAGCATGCCCCTTCGCTGCTGGCAAGCATCCTAGATTAAGGTCCAACCTGGGGACCAAAAACTACTAAAAAATACACTCGACCCAAGCTGAGTGCTTTGCCTTAACAGACGTTCGCTCGTCCCCAACGAGCACCCTATACATCTATGAAGACAAAGAACCTTGGCTGGGCAGTCCTCGCCGCTTTCCTCCCCTCCCTCGCTCGCGCTGGCGAAGCAGATATCCAAATTCCAAATTTGGATTCCATCTCCTTCCTTAATGGTGCGCTGACAGGATCGAGTATCCTTCTCATCGGATTAGGCGTCTGCCTCGTCGGCGTCGCTTACGGCTGGCTCCAATATATTCAGACACGCGCACTCCCCGTGCACAGTTCGATGTCGGAAATTTCCCAAATTATTTGGGAAACGTGCAAAACTTACCTCTGGCAACAAGGCAAGTTCCTCGCCGCACTCTGGGTACTCATCGCTATCTGCATGGGTTACTACTTCGGCGTACTGGAGCATAAATCCACCTTCCACGTCGCCGTTATTCTCGGTGCATCTGTCCTCGGCATTCTCGGCAGTTATGCAGTGGCTTGGTTTGGTATCCGTATCAACACGGTCGCAAATTCTCGCACAGCCTTCTCGGCTCTCCGCGGCAACCCGCTCGCTACCCTGCTCATCCCTTTGAAATCTGGTATGAGCGTCGGCCTGCTTCTCGTCGCCACCGAACTCTTCTTCATGATCTGCATCTTGAAGTTCTTAGATAAGGAACTCGCAGGTCCATGTTTCATTGGCTTCGCGATTGGCGAATCCCTCGGCGCTTCTGCCCTCCGTATTTGCGGCGGTATCTTCACCAAGATTGCAGACATCGGTGCCGACTTAATGAAGATTGTCTTCCAGCTCCCTGAAGACGATCCCCGCAATCCCGGCGTGATTGCTGATTGCACAGGCGACAACGCGGGCGACTCGGTTGGTCCTACGGCTGACGGTTTCGAAACCTATGGTGTAACCGGCGTCGCACTGATTGCCTTCCTCGCCTTAGCCCTTGCTGCGAACCCTGCGCTCTGTGCCACACTCATCATCTGGCTCTTCGCCATGCGCATCCTCATGGTGCTCACCTCGGTTCTCGCCTACGGAATCAATGACCTCTTGAGCTCCGCCATCTGGGGTAAGTCGAAAGACTTCAACCTGGAGCACCCGCTCACCAATCTCGTTTGGATTACTTCCATCGTCTCCATTGGTATCACCTACCTCGCCAGCTTCTACCTGTTAACCGATCAACCCGGAGTGAATGCCGAACTCTGGTGGGTACTTTCGACCATCATCTCACTCGGAACCCTCGCAGGCGCACTCATCCCTGAGTTTACCAAGGTCTTCACTTCGACGGAAAGTCGCCACGTTAAAGAAGTCGTGACTTCCTCTGACCAAGGCGGTGCTTCACTGAATATCTTGTCGGGACTCGTGGCCGGTAATTACTCCGCGTTCTGGACGGGTCTTTGCATCCTCGGCCTCATGCTGGGTGCTTACCTCCTCTCCACCCTCCCAGCCATCGCCACAATGATGCCTGCGCAGTTCGCCTTTGCGGCTCCGATCTTCGCCTTCGGCCTCGTTGCCTTCGGCTTCTTGGGCATGGGCCCAGTGACCATTGCCGTCGACTCCTTCGGCCCTGTCACTGACAACGCTCAATCGGTCTACGAACTTTCGCAGATTGAATCACGCCCTGGTATCTCGGGTGAAATCGAGCGTGAGTTCGGCTTCAAGCCCGACTTCAGTGCCGCTAAACACCAACTCGAAAAGGGTGACGGAGCTGGCAACACCTTCAAAGCAACTGCGAAACCTGTGCTCATCGGTACAGCTGTCGTGGGCGCAACCACGATGGTCTTCGGTATTATCATGATGCTGCAAGGCCACTACAGCAAAACGGATGCGAACTTCAACGTCCTTGAAAAACTCTCACTCGTGCACCCTGAAGCCCTGATGGGTCTCTTGATGGGTGGCGCAGTGATTTACTGGTTCACGGGTGCCTCCATTCAAGCGGTCGTCACTGGCTCGTACCGTGCCGTCGTCTATATCAAGGAGAACATGAAGCTGGATGCGTCCACCGCATCGACAGAAGCCTCGAAGGAAGTCGTTCGTATCTGCACCCAGTACGCACAAAAGGGCATGGTGAATATCTTCGCTGCCGTCTTCTGCTTCTCGCTGTCTTTGGCCTTCTTTGATCCGTTCTTCTTCATCGGTTACCTCGTCGGCATGGCCTTCTTTGGTCTCTTCCAGGCCATCTTCATGGCGAACGCCGGTGGCGCTTGGGATAACGCGAAGAAAATTGTCGAAGTGGAACTGAAAGCGAAGAACACCCCGCTCCACGCTGCATCCGTGGTCGGTGATACCGTCGGCGATCCTTTCAAGGACACCTCCTCGGTCTCGCTTAACCCTGTGATCAAGTTCACGACACTCTTCGGCCTCCTTGCCGTGGAAATTGCCGTGAGCCTACCCCAGTCGACCACCTTGACCTTCGGCTCGATCATCTTCGCCGTCGCTCTCTTCTTCGTCTACCGTAGCTTCTACGGCATGCGCATCCCTGTGGATGCAAAGAAGAAGTAAGTTGTAGGGATTCGCTACAACCTGAAGGGCCAGCTAACGCTGGCCCTTTTTATTGACTATGACTCACGGTCGCATCGACCGGCCCATGCTGAGGCTGTATTGACCTTGGTATGGGTCTCATTGTTCACATTCCACATGCCTCACAGTTCATCCCGGAGACTGAACGAGCGGGGCTGGCGATTGACGACGCTGAACTGCGTCGACAACAGCAAGCCATCGTCGATCACCGTACCGATGAACTTTTTGCACCTCAAAACCCTAACGCCATTATTGTAGCCGCACCGGTTTCCCGACTCGTCGTCGATGTCGAACGCTTCCGCGACGATAAAGACGAACCTACAGCTAAGTATGGCATGGGTGCCGTCTACACCCGCGGCGTTAACGGTGTCCCTTTGCGCCCGAAACTTGAAGCCAGCGAACGGGAGCGCCTACTCAAGACGTGGTACGACCCTCACCATGCTAAACTCAACCGCGAGGTCGAAAGACTCTGCACCACAGGTTCACGGGAATGCATACTGATCGACGCCCATAGTTATCCGCTGGATCCTTTACCGACGGAGTTGTCAAATTCTAGCTCACGTCCAGAAATATGTATCGGGAGTGATGCAGAGTGGAGTCGTGGTATCGAGGGCATCGTCTTAGCGCACTTTGATAAAGCAGGCTACGAAGTCGGTCTGGATACACCTTACAAGGGCTCGCTGGTACCTTCGGTCGTCACGTCGAATCCGCTGACGAATACCTACGCAGGCTTCTCCACGGTAATGATTGAGGTGCGTCGAGAT
>CANHHS010000128.1 GCA_947460445.1 Opitutia bacterium
ATGGTCGCAGACACTTTTGCTAAAATGTCTTCAGGATTCATACCAGGGACTAAGCGACAGGTAATTTTTGCAAACACCTTACTTGGGATAACGGTCTTAGATCCCTTTCCTTGGTAGCCTCCACCAATACCATTGAACTCGAGCGTCGGCGCGAAGCGCACCGCCTCAAGTCCACTTAAGCCCGGCGCAGGGTGTAGAGAATCAACACCCAGGAATGCACGGTACTGTGTTTCGGTTAACGGTAACTTACGTAATTCGGCACGTTCCCATTCTTCGGGCTGCTGCACGCCTTCATAGAAGCCTTCAACAGCAACTGTGTTGTCAGGTAAATGCAGCGAGGCGCAGATTTCGACCAGGGCTTGGATTGGGTTGTAAACCGCTCCGCCATGCAGTCCGGAGTGTAAGTCAAATTGGGGTCCAACCAGACGGACTTCCATTCCGACAATTCCGCGTAAAGCGGTGGTGATAGCAATTTGGTCCGCGGAAGGACTGGCGGTGTCGGAAAGGATGACGCAATCGGCTTCCGAGAGTTCTTTTTTATAGGCCTGGAGGAATGCCGGGAAAGACGGCGAGCCGATTTCTTCTTCACCTTCAATTAAGAACGTGATGCGTAAAGGGAGATTGGGATGACGCGTCAGGAGGCGCGCCAGCGCCACGATGGCGACAAGGTGTGGACCTTTATTGTCAGCGGTACCGCGGCCCCAAATACGTCCATCGCGAACAACTGGCTCAAAGGCAGGTGTCGTCCAAAGATCTAAGGGCTCTGCTGGCTGCACATCGTAATGTCCGTAGAGCACAACGTGCGGCCATTCGGCAGGCCCTTTACGTCGACCCAAAATAATCGGGTGTAAAGGCGTTGGCACGACTTCGACCTCAAGGCCTGCACGGCGCAGCAAATCGCAAGCCTTCTCGCGAGCCCCATTCATCCCATTGGCAAAAGCCGGATCAGTTGAAACGCTGGCGTGGCGGACGTATTCGAGGAGCTCTTTAACGAAATCCATAAGTTAAACCCTAAAACAATTAACCGCTCTTGGGCGAGCCAAAGGGAGCCTCATCCGCCAGTGCGACTTGCGAAAACTGGGGGTTCCCCCACCCTAAGACCATGTCCAGCCTCTGGATTATCCTCCGTCTCTTTGCAGGTGGCACCCTTGTGACTGCCGGCCTAGTTGGCTTGATTGTTCCACTCATACCAGGCCTCCCCTTGCTAATCATCGGCCTGAGCCTGTCGCTGACTTGGCACCCGCGCGGTCTCCGCGTGTGGCGCCGCATGAAAGTGGTCGTCTTGCGGCAGTGGCAGCGACTGCGCGGGCGGAAGACGATTAAGACTTAATTTTCACGAACGTCCGCTTGCCAGCCTGTATCACTAAATCGGCGGCGGGTTTTGCGACGCGGTAAGCTCGATCGGCAACCTTAGCGTCACCGACTTTAACCGCTCCGCCTTCAATGAGGCGCATAATTTCTTTCTTGGACGGGAAGAGATTCGTGGCGGCTAAGAGATCGACGACGCCGATGTCCGCTACGCCCGGCGCGAGTTGCTCCCAACCAAACTCTGGCATGTCATCACGGGCTTCGCCTTTAGAGAAAACTTTTTCGAACTGCGCGCGCTCATGAGCACCCGCTTCAGCGCCATGGAACTTGGAGGTGAGGGCGGCCGCCAGTTGCTTTTTCATTTCCATGGGGTGCTCGCTTTGTCGACGGGTAATCTCGGCGTCATCAACACCCAATAATAACCGATAGTACGTCCACATCGTAACATCAGGGACCGACATTACTTTACCAAAGATATCTTTCGCCGTGTCATTGAAAGCGATGTAGTTACCGAGGGATTTCGACATCTTCTTTTCTCCGTCCAACCCCACTAACAATGGCATTGTGAGAACGGCCTGCGGCGCTTGACCCGCCTTCTCCTGAAGATCACGGCCAACGAGCATATTGAAGAGCTGATCGCTACCACCGATCTCAATATCAGAACGCAACTCAACGGAGTCATGACCCTGTAACAACGGGTAAAGAAACTCGACGAGTGAGATGGGAGAGTTGGAGGCGTGGCGTTTTGAAAAGTCCTCGCGCGCAAGCATCTGCTGCACCGTCATGTGGCGGCAGAGTTGAATAGCATCGAGGAATGACATCTTTCCAAACCAATCGCCATTCGGGCGAACTTCCGTTTTAGATTTATCAAGAATCCGGTAAGCTTGATCGAGGTAGGTCGCCGCATTGGCAGCAATCTCTTCGGGCGTAAGCACAGGGCGTGCGGAAGAACGTCCCGTAGGGTCGCCCACGCGCGTCGTGAAATCTCCGATTACGAGCACCGCCTGATGCCCGAGGTCCTGAAATTCGCGCAACTTGTTTAGGCACACCATATGCCCGAAAGTTAAATCGGGGCGCGTTGGGTCGACGCCGAGCTTTACCCGCAACTTCTTACCAGCCTTTAAACGCTCCAAAAGAGCATCCTCTCCGATAACCCTTTCGGTGCGGGCTTTGATGCGGGCTAATTGGTCGGCTGGCGACATGGCTTAACTGTCCTCGTTTGCGGGCTAAGGGAAAAGGCAAAAAGCGTGAACCGTGCCCCTTACTGCCTGTCTTTAAACCATGCCCCGCCTACTTCTTGCCCTTCCCTTCGCCTGGATAGGCGTTTGTGCCCGCGAAGCGCTACCGGAGCTCACTTTTAATGCCCCAGCTAAGTCATTCCATGAATCCTGCCTTATCGGCAACGGCCGCCTCGGTGCGATGGTATGGGGAAACTTAGAAACAGAACATATCGTACTGAATGAACAAACCCTATGGTCGGGTTCTGCGGCCAGCCCGCTCCGCGAAGATGCTTATGCGGATTGGAAGAAAGTTACGGAGCTACTCATCGCTGGGAAGATTACCGAAGCAGAAAAATTAGCGGAGAACACTTTGACGGCTAAAGAATGGGGGATGACACGTGGACGTGGCCCTAAGATGACTTTTGGGTGCTACCAAACACTCGGGGTTCTTTCGATCAGCGACAGCCTAACGGGTGGGCGCAGCGCGACGAGTCCGTCGGGTCACAGCGGAGAGCCGGGCGAGGGACCAAATAATTTAGTGGATGACGATAGCTCTACTAAGTGGTGCGTCGTCCACGATAACCGCGCTGCATCCATTGAGATTAATCTAGGCAGTCGGCAACGGTTCAGCGGGTATGCACTAACTTCAGGCAATGACCTTCCGGGCAGAGATCCTCGTGAATGGTCGGTAGAAGTTTCGACGGATGGCACTCACTGGCAGACTGTACAGCAAAAGTCGGGTAAGGCTGTCTTCGTCGCACGCAAGCAACGGGTAGCCTTCAATCTCGACCAAGCAGTCGAAGCCAGTCGGGTGCGCTTCACCTTCCAGCCCAACAAGGGAACCGACCCAATGGAGGCGAACTACCTTCAACTATCAGAAATTGAAGTGTTCCCCGCGCAACTAAAGCGGCTGTCTGACGCAACACGCTACGAACGCGTCCTTGAGCTCGGGACAGGGGCGTCGGTAACGCGCGCCGGCGGACGCACCCGCACAGTCCAAGCCCTGCGTGAGCCTAATGTCATCGCCATTATTGAAGAAGGCACAGCGGCTTTTGACCTAACTTTGCGGCTCTCGCGCAAGCAGGACGTCGCTTACCGCATCGAAGGTGAAGACTTCATCATGGAGGGCCAGCTACCTTCGAATGATAACGATCAACCAGGCGTGCGTTACCATGCACGGCTGCGGGTGCGCGCAGAGACAATCAGTCGCGAAATGACGTCAGAGGGTATTACACTCAAAGGCATCAAAGGTCGCGCTGTGTTTGCCATCGCTGCCCGCACCTCTTTCGCAGAGTCCAACCCCGCAGCGAGTGCAAAGGCTGACCTCGACCGCGCCCTGCCCGCAAATGATAACGGCACAAAACTCATCGCCGCCGTGCTTAACCGAGAAACCCGCGAGCCGATGTCGCGCTTCAGTTTAGAAATTGAAGGTACGCCGCCCGAGGTACTTGCGCTGAGTACGCCAGAACGCGTCGCTCGTATGAAAAAAGGTGAAGATGACCCTGACCTGATTGCGACCTACGCACAATTTGGACGTCACTTGCTCGTCGGCTCATCCGCACCCGATAG
>CANHHS010000129.1 GCA_947460445.1 Opitutia bacterium
ACGACGCTGCACGTAAACGTCGGCGTGATTGATTACCCTGATCGTCACGGACGTATCTTCTTGGCCGACATTCCTGGACTGATTGAAGGTGCGCACGAGAACCGTGGCCTTGGCCATCGCTTCCTCAAGCACATCGAGCGCTGTTCATTGCTGATTTTCCTATTAGACATGGCTGGCTCAGAAAACCGCAAGCCATGGGCGGACTATGCTGTGCTTGATCGCGAACTGAAGATGTACTCGAAGGTACTCGCTGGTAAGCCTCGCTTAGTTGTGGCCAATAAGATGGACCTTCCGGCCAGCGCAGAACTGCTCAAGCAATTCAAAGCAAAGTATTCCGTACCCGTTGCCCCAATCTCTTGCATGACAGGTCTTGGGCTTCCTGAACTTCGTGAAACCCTTTGGAAGGCTGTTCATAAGAATAAGGCCCTGGTTGCTTCACAATTAGCTAATCCCAACAAAGAGGCTCCCGTGAAGACGGCTTATATGAAGAAGCCTGAGGTCAAGAAGGCGAAAGCGAAGAGTGCCCCAAAGCCAAAGGCTAAGGCAAAGCCAGTCGCTAAAAAGAAGCCTGCAAAAAAGAAAAGCCGTTAAAGCTTATTTCTTTTCGACGAACTTCAGCGATTCAGAGTTGAGGCAGAAGCGTAGACCCGTCGGCGCAGGACCATCCGTGAAGACGTGCCCGAGGTGTCCATCGCAGCGAGCACAGAGAATCTCTGTACGGATCATTCCATGACTACTGTCTTCATGTGTCGCGACATTTTCGGCGCACACAGGCTTGAAGAAACTCGGCCAGCCAGTGCCTGAATTAAATTTACTATCTGACGAGAAGAGGGGCAGGTCGCAGCAAATGCAGACGTAAGTACCTTTGAGGTGGTTATCAAGGAGCGTTCCGCAGAATGGACGTTCCGTGCCCTTGGCCCGTGCGATTTGGTACTGTTCAGGTGTGAGTTGAGCTTTCCATTCCGCGTCGCTTTTTTGGATGCGATTGACGGTCTTTAGTTCAGTTAAGTTTCCTTTGTCATCGAGCAGGCGTATGGAAACGGTGGTGGCTGAGGCGTTGGACACGGGTGATGAAGTGGCTGGTGAAGTTTGGGGTGCGCAGGCTGCGAGCAGTATGGAGGCTGCGGTAACTAGACAGAGGGTGCGCATGTCTTGGCGAAGTTTTAAACCGAAGGAGAACCTTGGCTGGCGATGCCTCGTTTGCGATCGCGGCGCAGTATGAATAAAAGCGGTCCACCAATGACGATGAGCGACCAAATACCTAGAAGGAGTGAGTAAAAGGTTCCGAGAGCACATACACATGTCTGTTTACGGCGGAGCACTAGGTACCAAGGCGTCGCAAGTGCGAGTCCAACCGCTGTACCGATGGTCGCTTGTTTGACGGTGCGCTCAATCGTATTAGAGTCAGGAGTCTGGCTGCGGTAAGTCAGTAAGCCAGTGAAGAAAATCCAGGAAAGTGCCCATGCTGCAATAACACCACGCGCCGTACCTATGCCGATGGTAGCAGGGCTCTCTGCGTCCGAAAAGTAGCTTGGGATATCAAGAAGTGCCGCGAGTGGAATGAATATGGCCACTGTAACTAAAAATCCGCCGAGCAAGGCGCGGCTGAGAATGGGGACGGGCTCTCCTCGACCAGGTTGGATTGGAAGAGGAATAAGTAATGAAGCGAGTTGGGCAAAACTGAGAGCCGCGACAATGAGAACGAGTTCTACTTCAAAACTACTTAAGTTACCGCTCACATTTTCAAGTCCACCGCCGATGAGTAGTTGTGTGACAACTTCCTGTGCAACGAGCATTACATAGGTAAGTACGGGTGTTAGCAGGATGCAGAGAGCAACGCGTTTCATGTCGGTAGTATAGGGTGAGTGTCGGCAGGATAGAGTGAGGCGAAGATGTCTAAAAGATTAAAATGGCCTAGAGTTCGCAGCTTTGCTGAGTCTCGCGGGTTGGTCGGGCGATTAAACCTGGATGCGGTTCGAGCGGGTAAAGCTCTTGCGTGCGTTCACCGAGTAGGAACTGATCGCAGCACGCCATAAGGTCACGCATGCCTTCGGTGCGTCGCATTGCATGTAGGAATTTTCCTTCGGTATCGACAGCGAGTCCCACGAAATTGAGAAACTTTTTTAAGCGCGAAGCGCGGCGATCATCTTCCGAGGTTACTTCACAACATTCGTTAGCTAAATCATCGATGTAGGCACGGACTTCGCCGAGGGTCGGACGGTAGAGGGGTTGTCCAAGTTGGCTTTCGCGCCATTGGCGGAAGAGCCATGGGTTGCGAATGGCATGTCGACCCATCATTGCGCCCCAGGCACCGGTTTCTTGAATGATGCGCGTAGCTTTGTCGGCACTCCAGATGTCACCATTGGCGATCACGGGGCAATTGACGCTACGTACAGCCGTAGCAATGGCGGCATAGTCAACCTCCGCCCAGTAGAGGCCTTTCACAGTACGTCCATGTACAGTGAGTAAATCCACTTTGTGTTTAACCACCGACTCTAAGACGTGTGGCAGGGGTTCGTGATTATCGAACCCGAGACGCATCTTGACGGTAAAGAGACCCGGAATCTCGGCCCGCATCGCGGCGAGAATTGCATCTACCTTGGCGGGATCACGGAGGAGGCCGCCACCAACATTTTTTCGGTAAACCTTGGGTGCGGGACATCCAAGATTAAGATCAATCCCAGCTACGGGCAGATTTTTAATTAACCAACGAACCGTGCGAAGGATGTGGGGAATATCTTCCCCAATGAGTTGTGCGAAAACGGGGCGCTGCGTTCCGTGAGATTCAATAGACTCAACGATATGTTTTTCTGGCGTCGATGTTTCATGAACGCGTAGGTATTCGGTGACGAACCAATCGGGTGCGCCGCGACGGGCAACGACGCGGAAGAAACCTGTCGTCGTCACGTCCTGCATGGGTGCGAGGACCGACGGACGTGTGCCCGGAGCGATGGGCTGGGGGAGGGCCGTACTCAAGCCTGCTTGCGCAGGCGCGCGAGTGCTTCGGCCATGTCATCGCAACCTGCCACGACGCTCGCGGCAACGAAGACAGGCGCCTTGGCTTTAACAGCTAAGACTAAAGAGTCGGACGGACGTGCATCGACCTCCGCAAGTTTTCGTGCAACGGGTCCGTCCATGCGCAGGACAATACGCGCAAAGAAGACGCCATCTTTGACGTCAGAGATAACTACATGCTCAATCTGTGTATCCACTCCCTGTAGAAGGTGGAGCATGAGATCGTGAGTGAGTGGACGCTCCGCAGACTTTCCTTGAATGGCAGAAAGCAACGCCTCGCCTACCTGGGGGTCGACTTGAATGACGATGGTCTTGGTGTCGAGTACGAGGAAGACTGCCGTGCCCGATTGAGTGGGGATGACGTGAATATGGTTTACCTTCTGGGCTGCGTCTTCGGCCATACTGAAAGCATTAGGGTTCCGTCCGCGTTCGCAAGCGCGATACCAATCTAGTTTAAAACCTTACCCGCAACTTGCCACCTTAGCTCTTTTTGACCTAATCAGTGTTATGTCCTTCCTTGCCGACGATTTCTTAATTGATTGGGCCAAGCTCACTCCTGAACGCGTCGAGCCGGAGCTGCGCGAAGCGTTAGTGAACGCCCGCAAGAGTATCGATGCCTATAAGAGTCAGCGCCCTGCTGACGTTAATTATGCCAAGACGTTGCTCGGTTTAGAAAAAGCCTCGCAACAGCTCGATCGTGCTTGGGGTCTCGTTTCCCACTTAGATTCGGTGCTAAATTCCCCTGAGCTGCGTAAGGCTTACAACGCGCTCCTCCCTGACGTCACCGCCTTCTATACTTCAATCGCTCTCGACCCTGAAGTCTGGTCGACCTTAAAGGCATTTGCGCAAAGCAACGAGGCTAAGGGGCTCAAAGGCGTTCGCCACCGCTTCCTTACGGAAACAGTAGCTGGCTTCGTTGAGAGTGGTGCTGATTTACCGCCCGAGAAAAAAGTTAGGCTCGCTGCATTGAATGCCAAACTCGCCGAGATCACTCAGAAATATACTGAGAATGTTTTGGATTCCACGAATAGCTGGGAAGTTTTTGTAACCGATGAAAAACGTTTATCGGGTTTGCCTG
>CANHHS010000130.1 GCA_947460445.1 Opitutia bacterium
ACAACGCACTCGCCGCGATCTTTACGGGCAACGATTTCTGCGAGATTTATTCCCGCCACCGCGGCAACTTCTTCGCGGGTGATATCGGGCTTAATGGTCGCGGGTGCGCCCGTACCCACATCAATTAACAGCGCTTGGTGTCCGCGGGCTTTAATCAACTTAGCAACAAATGCATGCTCCTCGCCCTTCGAGTCGAGAGTCCCAAGCACGGCAATCGTCGCCATGACACGTATCAGCGGACAGTCCGCTTTACAGGAATTTGCTTAAAGCGTCGGGTCAACTCAGGCAGCGACTGCTCAACGGCCATGCGTTCGAGACTGGAAGCGCCGACAAAGCCTTGGCAATCCGTGTTCTGATTGATGTAGGCAGCATCCTCGGGCGTGTTAATCGGCCCACCGTGACTAAGGAAGATAAGGTCATCGCGCACTGCTTTGCCTGCGTCGATCATCGCCTGGGTAGCCTTGGCGGCCTCGGGTAGAGTCATGGTGGCTTGGGTGACGCCGATGGAGCCACCGACAGTGGTACCGACGTGGGCGATGATGACGTCTGCACCTGCTTCGGCCATCGCTTTGGATTCTTCCGGCGAGCCGACGTAAACAATCGTGAACATTTCCATCTTTCGGGCGAGCGCGACGGTTTCGATTTCTTTCTTCGTGCTCATCCCTGTCTCTTCAAGGATCTGACGGAACTTTCCGTCGATGATGGTATGTGTCGGGAAATTATTGATGCCACTAAAGCCCATCTCCTTCACTTTGCCCAACCAATGCCACATGCGGCGACGAGGATCGGTCGCATGTACGCCACAAATTACTGGGATTTCTTCGACGACGGGAAGGACTTCGTATTCACCAATCTCCATCGCGACAGCGTTGGCGTCGCCATAGGCCATCATCCCAGCTGTTGAGCCGTGGCCAGCCATACGGAAACGGCCAGAGTTATAGACGATGATAAGGTCAGCACCGCCGCGTTCGATAAACTTGGCGCTGATGCCCGTGCCGGCACCTGCAGCGATAATTGCTTGGCCCTTAGCCAATGTCGCCCGCAAACGGGCCATCACTTCAAGGCGAGTGTAAGGGTTTCCTTTTCCTGTCCAAGGGTTCGGCATGGGGGTTTGTTAGGCACAATCTATCGGACGAAGGGCCACATGGGGCAACCTTGAAAGTCCTTCGGCTTGCAGGGCGCTTCGGCTTGGTTAGTTTAATAAAAACAAAACCATGGTCTACCATTACGGTGTCTTCAAATTCCACCCAGGGACTACCCAGTCCACCATCGACAATTGCTTTAAGGCCTTAAAAGGCATGGTTGGAAAAATTCCCGGACTGCTCTCTGTCGAAAGCGGTCCTTACGAAAGCGATGAAGGCCTTAACGAGGGATTCACCCATGGATTTGTCATGAAGTTTGATAGTCCCAAGAGCCGCGATGCATACCTGCCACATCCCGAGCACGAGCGCGTCAAAGCCATCGTCGTACCCAACTTAGCTCAGGTGATTGTCTTCGACTTCGCCGTCTAAGCGCAGTCAACGACGACGACCTGCGAGCACTTGGAATTTCCCACCAAAGTGCGACGGGTGAGTTAAGGCTTTCAGAATGCCCACTGCTTCAGGTGTGCCTGCTGCCACAATGCGCTCGAGTGCATCGGCTGCATGCCGAACCAGAAAAGCTTCTTGGCGCTCAACTTTAACGTCTGTGAAGTTTGCCAACTTGAGCACTGACTCCATGCGATCCCAGAGAACGTGACAGGTTAAATCTTGCTCACCTACATTCGCCAAGAGGTCGTTATGCTGACCGTGCTGATAATACGCACGCGCTGTTCCTTGTGGCGACGACTCCAATAAATCGGGGAGCGTTTTGCCGTAATCTAAAAAGATAACTGCGCCCGACCAACCACTTTTCACGATACCTCGCAAGAGAGCCTCCGCCCGCAAAGCGACATCGACGGTGAATCCTTCGTGCCAGGGATTCGGCAGGGTTTCGATAAACGTACGTCCTTCAACATCCGTTGGTTCACCAAAAATATCTTCGGCCAGTGAACCGTCGGCCAATATGCGCACACCAAGATCCACCCACTTCCCTTGAATAAAACGGAGTCGTCGGAAGGGCTGGGCATCCAGCAGCTCGTTAGCGATGACAATAGATTTACCGGAAATGTCTAAAGGGTCACCAACGCGTAACGTTTTCAGATTCGCGAAACGGTGAGCGACCGATGCAAAAACAGAAACTCCCGGTTCTGCACCGACTTCGACTAAGGTATAGTCTCGGGTGTCGCCTACTATGCTCGTGGCGGCTGAGGCCATCAGGTCGCCAAAGATAGGGCCGAGGGCAACCGAGGTGGTAAAGTCCGTGCCAGAGCGACGCCCCACCCGGTCGCGTTTGGAGGTATAATAACCCGCACCTGGTAGGAAAAGTGCGACGTCCATAAAGTCATCGAAACGCACGACCCCAGCCTTAGCCCGTTCGCCCAAGGCAGCTATCAAGGTTTCACGGTGTGTACCCACAAGCAGTATCGGTGCGTTCCTACCGGATAGCCGCAAGCCGGAACCGCTACGCTTGCCCTCCCGCCCAGTCCCTGCATCGATGGACGGAGTGATCCTTGCCGTCGAAAGTTCCTGTGATGAGTCCGCACTCGCCCTTTTGGCGCCCGGACACGGCCTCACGCATGAACTCGTCAGCACACAGACCGAATTACACCGCAAACACGGCGGCGTTGTCCCTGACCTTGCCAGCCGCGAACACCTCACCGCCCTACCCTTACTGTTGCGCGAGTTGCTTCCACACATTGCCCAACAATCAGTCACGACCATCGCAGTCACTCGCGGCCCCGGTTTACTTCCCTGCTTATCGATGGGTCTTTCCTTCGCCCGGGCACTTTCGCTGTCCTTCAACGCTCAGCTCGTTGGCGTGAATCACTTACGGGCCCATGTGCATTCTTCATTCATCGCACTCCATAGCGCAAACCCTGCTCAATTTATCGACATGCGAGCGGCATTGTTGCCTCACCTTGCCATGGTTGTCTCTGGCGGAAACACATTACTGGTTTCGCTCGAAAAAGACCTGTCGATGCGCGTGATTGCACGCACCGTGGATGACGCTGCGGGTGAAGCCTTTGATAAAGGCGCCAGACTCCTCGGACTGCCTTACCCCGGCGGGGCACTTGTCGAAGCGAAAGCAGAGGGCGGTGACCCTCGTCGCTTTAGTTTCCCGCGGGGTATTCCTGAACGTGCAGATTTACGTTTAAGTTTTTCCGGCCTCAAAACAGCCCTCCGTTACCAACTTGAAAAAATGGACGATCAAGCAGTAGCCGCGGCTATGTCCGATATTTGTGCAGGCTACCAGGAAGCAATTATCGCGCAACTTGAGTCTAAATTTAAAGCAGCCTTGGAGACAGGTAACTATCGCTCCGCTGGCCTTTCGGGTGGGGTAGCAAATAATCGGACACTCCGACTTCGCTTAGAGCACGCCGCACAATCACACAGCGTGCACATGCTTATCGCCCAACCTAAACACTGCGGGGATAATGCCGGCATGATTGCATTTGCCGCGATGGCGGACGCCAAACTACCACGAGGGGAGCAGGTAATCGCAGACCCATCCTTGATTGTCGAAAGCGTCTGATTGTACCGCTACGCTCAGATCGATAGCCTTTTAAAAGGGCGACTGGGCATGTAGGCCAAGCAAAGCTCCAGACATATCCAGCCTAAAGGTCTTCGTCCCTACGGGACAATCCTTCAGGTCGAATGAAGTCCCTTGCCCTTCACCCGAAGGGTGGCTCAATGGGAGGCATGGAATGGCAGGTTAAACCTATCGCTCGTATCTGTGCCGCTAGCGGCAAAGAACTCGCCCTTGGCGATCAAGTTGTCTGCGTGGTTCATAAACCATTGGGTGGTCTCATGGAACGTACCGATGTACTTAAAGACCACCTCAACGACTTTACGCCCAGTGGAATTATTTTAGGTCGCTGGTCGCGTGAAGTTAAAGAACGCGGTGAAGAAGAAAAAGCTCAACGGGCGCAACTTTTGGCCTCCCGTGAAGAATTCTTTTTATCGCTCTACGAAAACGAGGAAGACCCCACTGGCGAAAAATCTATTCTGCGCCA
>CANHHS010000131.1 GCA_947460445.1 Opitutia bacterium
CGGCGTGTCGCGGTAAATGGAAGTGTAACGGATTCTCCGGGTGCGGCTGAGAAAGGTTTACCAGCTATTTGACCGACCAGTCGTTCATTCGTGAAATTAGTAAAGCGCGTTCCGCCCCAGTTGAGCGAGGATTCGTCGAGTGACATCATACGCGTCTGGCAGGACAGGCCGTCTGTTGAAGGAAGAAGCAACATTAGCCACTCATGGCTACCCGCAGGCAAAGCTGCGGATGCGTAGGTTTTCCAAGATACCTTACTCGTTTTATCTCCTGGAACAGGTTCGATGCGATCGAGCAGAATTACCTCTTTGTCGCTACCAACCTCGAAGCTATCAAGGATGCACATCGATAGGATGCGGACAGGGGCAGGCTTGCCATCTTTGCCCTCAACATAGAGTTGCTTGGTCTGTGAGGGTGCGCGCCACCAAACAGGTTTAACCTTTATGCCGCCTGCTGCCTCAGCGCCAATAAGGGCGCTGCTTAAAAGTATGAGTAGTAGGAAAAAGTTTTTCATGGTCCGGGAGCGGCTATCCAGCGGAAGGAGACGACTGCGAATCGCCGTCCGAGTTGGCGATTGATGATGCTTAGGCGTGCGTTGCGCTGAAGGGTGTCGACGGTAGCACCGCGTCCAGATGCGGCGGTTGTGCGATACGCGGCGTTCGGTTCGTTGAGTTCTTCGGTGCTTGGTACAACCCACTCAGGGATGCGTTGCACGGTGACTTCACACCAAGCTCTACCAGCTTTAGTCATTTCGCCATCATCGCCATAAGCGCGGATGACAAAAGTGTCTGAGCGGGCAGATAGCCCAGGTCCAAGTGCGGCAAGGATGTCCGCCTGGAGGAGCTGATCGGGCCGTCCCAGTGGAATAGGGGTCTCAGCGGGTACGCCTGTGGGGGAAAGCGCAGCGGCTTGGGGAATGCGTGCGAGTGAGCTCGACCCAATTGTCGTTGTCGAGAGATCTGCGTTGATGGCTGGCGTTGTGACTGCATCGACTGCGGACTGGAGTGCGCCTTTCCTTCCATTGCGGTCGGTGGTTAATCTGCGATTCACAAAGTCCGCGAGGCTCATGAAAGGCCCTCTCGATCTTACTTCGACAACGATGGCTTCAGCCAATTTTGTCATCGTGCTATCTGATTCAGCCAATGAACGGAAGGTGGCCCAGCGATTCGTATTCCCTGATTCAATACTCTCACCCGCAGGCGGTTGCATTCTGGAGAAAGGGTAATTGGGTGTCGCGCTTGTGCCGTTGGCCAGTGCTTGAAACCCACTTGCGAGTTGTGCTTTCCAGGCAGCGACAGAAGTCGAATTCACATTAAATGTTCCTTCATGCATGATCTGCTTGGCGGTCTGAGTTGGGTCAACAAAGGCCGCCTTTAGGGCTGTATCTGTTGTTAGTTTCTTTGGGTAACGAGCCCAGCGCATACGACGATTGGCTAGGACGTCGGTTGCCCCGAGAAAGAGTGCATCAACCGCTGCCGTCAATGTCGCGTAAGGTTGCGTGCTTCCATCGTAACTCTTTCCGGTCGCAGGATTTGTGCCCGTACGAAATTCCTTAGCCGTCCCAGCATTGAAGCCTGAGAAAAAGCAACGATCCCAAAGTCCGAGGTTAGCGGCATACGCAACATCAACACGTTCGAGTGCGTTGGTTGTTGTAGGCCATGAAATGATTTTATCTAAGCCATCGAGCCAAGGTAGTGCGTAGGAATTGCCGATAGCGTATCCTGGATCGATATCCAGCTGACTGATATCTGCGTGTGCTAATTGAGCGATAGAGAGTAATGGCCGTGTTGGTACCTGAAAGAGCACTGCTGGCGTTGTCGCAGCGGCAGGCTCAAAGGAATTTCCCCATGCCGCAAGGTTTCGACTTTGCCCAGGCCACATCTGGAATTCCATCAGTGAAGGATCTCCTGAGACGGAGCGCATCTGGGCGGTCCAAGCAGGGGAGGTGTTCGCGCCATTATCTAGGTTGCGAGGGTCGGCGTGTTGAGCGCGCGGATTCATCGCAACGAGCGGCATTGGCAGACCATTCAATTCTTTAGCTGAACGTAAACGTATGTCGGTGATGGCGAAGAAGTTTTTTCCAGGTAGTCGTTTGGTGCCGTCATCTACGGGATAACGATTGAAGGGTGCGCTTTGTAATATGCCAGTAGTGGAGTCAGAGATGAGGGTGCCGTTGGCCCGGAAATTTATTTGTTGTAGCAGGTGTTCGTCCGAGCAGTCGGCATAAGGATTCAGCGCATTGCCTAGCCAAGTTCGGTAGCCAGGGTCATTAATCCATGTCGCGGAAGTTGCGTTTGCATAGCGACTCGGACGAAAAAGCGAGACTGCAAATCCATTGTATTGCGATACATCGCCCGCCTGTATTTGCACAAACAACGGTTCGGAAGTGTATGACGCACCCAGAGGTGGCGCAACTAATGCATCGATAACAGCTTTTGCGTCGGCGCGGTCTGCAAGCAGTGTGCCGTCTAAGGTTTTATAGGCGTCGATGCGGAAGTTGCTTTGCAAGTCGTAGGTGAAAGCGCCCATGCAAACATTCATATAATCCCTATCACGGTATACTTGCCAGCGATCGCCGGCTAAGTTTGGTGTCACAATTTGAGTTTCGCCCGGCAACATCCGGATGTTGGCTTGAGGTGCCTGTTTCCATTTACCAGGCGTCAATGTGTTAAACATCCGATAGGTAAAACTGCGTTGACCAGTACCGTCTTGTCCCAAGGAGCATGCCGCAATCGGATTTGTTGGCGTATCCGACCGAAAAATTTTGTAATTCGTGTTATTGAATTGTGCCCAGCTTAGGCCAATACCAACAAATTCAATCGGGACGTTGTAGGGATTGTGCAGAACGACGAATGGGTCAATGCCGATGGCAATCGCGTTATTACAGTAAATCAGTGAATGTACCATTCCGAGTCGCACGACGTTAGGCGCAAGGCGTGCACGTGTTTCCCAGGGTCGTGCTGCGCTCGAGCCATCGGCAAGGGCTATGGAGGACAGGTGACGGTAATTAGCAGTGCCTCCCATCGCGACGGGCTGAATTGCCGACACGTTACTCTTGGGTCCAAAGACCCCCGCGGCTGTCGCATTAGATGCAGGTTTAGGAACCGAGGGAACCCAAGTATTCGATCCTTGCGCAAAGCTGTATGGCTCGGAGCCGCGGGCTAGCCAAGCGTCGGCGCTGGCGTTGAAAGCGCTTGTTACACCAGTGATTGTGCCTGCCTCACGTTCACGTTTGTAGAGCCGATAGTGATTGCGGATTAAATCCCATGTTGGCCCACGGATAAGAAAAGGCGCTTGGCCTCGGCCGGAACGTTCGTCCAGTGGGATGACAATTTCGTAAACGAATCCAAGTTTATAGGCTGTCGAGTTCCATTCTTCACTCTGAGGATCTGTTGCGGTTGTTACACCCGTAGCGGCTGCGAGATTTAAGCTATTGGTGTCCGTTGACTGGTGAAACCAAGGTGTATCCGCCCAGCCTTTTGTTGTCCCGATAGTTGCGAATGGTAATTCGAAACCAACGGATAGGTCTACTTTTAGTCCGCCATCAAGTTGATTGGTAAGCACTCCGCGTGACGATGTTGTCAGGTCATGCCAGCCGCGGGCAATGCCTTGGATAGAAAGAGCTTTGGTTGCCGCATCCAATTCACTGCGTGAGGCAATCCAAGCCTCCATGTCTTCGCGCGTATCTGTGAGAAGAACAGGGTTGGCCGTCCAGCTTGTGGTTGCCGATATAGCTGCTTCGCGACTTGATTGATAGCCTGGAAGAAAAGCTGTTAAGCGAAGCGGGAGTGACGAGATGTCAGCAGCGGACGTTCCGGCGAGTTCAATCCCAATGCTTCCGCAGGCCACGCCTACATAGCCGCGCCACCAGTCATTGACGCCTTGGTTCTCCACCCTTGGAGGACCTGATTTGGTAGCGAGCGGATCTGGTAGATTCATGCGCGCTTTAATTCCTTCATCAGCTGTCCACCATGCATAGCCACCGCCACTCACTGGGAAGCTAGCGATATCCGATTCGACCCTACCATTAGCAAGGGTTGTTCCTGCGGGCAGAGAGTCACTTCCGAGTAATGCAATGCGTGCGCCTGTTCC
>CANHHS010000132.1 GCA_947460445.1 Opitutia bacterium
ACGGTGATCGGTGTAACCGATAGAAAAAACCGTCCCATCAATCTAGAACGCGTCGTCGATGACTATTTGGTCATCATACAAATCGGTGCTATTTTAGCTGTGGTTGCTGGATTCTATACCCGCTTCCGCAATCCCAGCGCTCGCGGAATCATTTCGACATTCATCGCGTTCTTACCTGTCGCCGTGGTCGGCTTGTTCTTGAAAGATATTATCACCCAATACCTTTTTTGTGTCGAAGTCGTTTCCGTCGCTTTGCTGGTTGGTGGCTGCCTGATGTTATGGGCGGATAAACGATGGCCGCGAGAAGCAGCTCCCGCATTCGATGAACTTGAAGCACTCACGGCTCCACAGGCCTTGCGGATTGGAATTTTTCAGTGCGTCTCGCTTATCCCAGGCACAAGTCGATCGATGTCGATGCTGATTGGTGGTCGCGCCAATGGCCTGTCGCATGCCGCCTCTGCGGAATTCTCATTTCTCGTTGGATTCCTTACATTAACAGCCGCTTCGCTCTATAAAGCATGGAATCTCGGTCCCGCACTTCGGATCATCTACCCCACCGGGCCAGCACTTGTTGGACTCACCGTCGCCTTTATCGTTTCGTTTGCGACCGTTCGCTGGCTTGTTGGTCACCTACAAAGCAAAGGCTTTGTGATGTTTGCCTGGTATCGCATCCTCCTCGGAGGTTCGATGCTACTGTGGATTACCTATAAGGGACTACACGCGAGCGCGTAATCAGTTCTTGCGCTTTGTGGGCTCGAAAGGTTTGGCGAAGGTTTCCTTAAAATCATAAACGGCAGCAAAGTCTTCATGCTTGTCGTCATCTGACTTACCAAAGAGCCCAGAGTTTATCAGATTAAAGACGATATTGCCGACATCCGCTGTGCGCTTAACTCCCCAATTTTGCAAAAGCGGGTATGCCATTGGACCATAGGCCTCGAGGACGTGTTGTCGAAACCCTTCAAGAACTTGCTGCCCACTCACGTGGCGAGCACGCGGTGTACCTTTAGCACCTTTTTTAGTTTCTCCGTGGACGATACGTTGTGCCTGATCGAGGCCCAAGCGAACGGCATGGTAGGCCTGTGGACGGTAACGTGTGTCTTTAGTGACACATGTGCGAATAGCATCTTCAAAATCCATAGTCATCAGCACTATCCATTAACCGGCGAGAGCCGTAAGCAAGCGCGTGTTTTGGGCAGGAGTCCCCACGGTGACACGCAACCAATCTGTCATCCCGTATCCACGGAGCGGTCGAATGATGATACCTTGTCGTTGTAAGCGATTAAAAACAGCGTCGGCGCCTGGAACTTTGACAGCAAGGAAGTTGGCACGGCCATCAATGTATTCAAAGCCGAGCTTCTGGAAGCCGGTTGCGAGTTGCACAAGTCCTTCGGCATTAACTTTGAGTGTCCGTTTAAGAAACTCCGTATCATCGAGGGCGGCCTGTGCTGCCGCGAGTGCGACCAGATTCACATTGAAAGGCTGGCGTACGCGATTGAGCAATCCACAGACTTCAGCCGAACCTACCAAGTAACCAATACGAAGACCAGCGAGTCCGTACACTTTGGAGAACGTCCGCGTAATCACGACCTTACGACCTGAACGTAGCAACGGAAGCAAGTCAGCGGTCTTATCTAGAAACTCCGCATAAGCTTCATCGAGACAGAAAATAACGTGGTCAGGTAAGGATTCAGCGAGCGCAACAATTTCGGACGGCTCATCGACTCCGCCAGTTGGATTATTCGGACTCGCCAGGAAAAGTATGCGCGTACGATCCGTCACTGCTTGGCGCATGGCTTTCAGGTTATGACGATACCCAGGCATCGGAACTTCCACGGGGGTTGCGCCAAAAAGCGTTGTCGCGAGTTTGTAGACCACAAAGGCCTGTGAGCCAAAAATGACTTCGTCGCCTGGACGCAAGAAAGCTTGGGCAAGGAGCAACATCACCTCGTTGGAACCATTACCAACGACGAATTGGTTGGGAGGGAGATTCCACATCTTACCAAGTCTTTCGCGCAAGAACGTGCAACCAGAGTCAGGGTAGAGATGAAGTGATTCGAGTGCTTTATGCGCGGCCGCTAAACCTAAGGGCGAAGGGCCAAGGGGGTTTTCGTTCGAGGCTAACTTAATGACATCGGACGGATTGAGGCCGAATTCACGGGCCACAACTTCAATGGGTCGCCCAGCTTCATAGATTGGCTGGGTGAGTAGCGGTCGGCTAGCAAGGTCGGTGTAAGAGACGGTCATTCCGGGTATGGACGAAAGTGAAAGTTAGTTCCCTGATGGCTTGCTGGCAAACGAGAACCTGCCAAGTTCTTTGTGTGCGCATCCTCATCTTAGGAGCCTCAGGTTTAGTCGGTCGCGAGACCGTCCTTGCCGCCCTGCGTCGGGGCCACGCGGTCGTGGCCGCCGGCGGCACCCGTAGCCCACGCGTCCCCCAAGGAACGGAATCCATCTCAATAGATCTGACAGATGCCCCAAGCCTCGAGCGCCTTATTCTCGATCGCTTCCCGGATGCAGTCATCAATGCGGCCGCGGTCGCTACCATCGCGGACTGTGAAAAAGATCCTAAACGCGCAGAACAAATCAACGCCGCCCTGCCCCGTCGATTGGCTCAGCTGTGTCATCATGTAGGCGCCCGGCTCATTCATCTATCGACCGATATGGTCTTTGATGGCGAACAAGGCCGTTACCGTAGCACCGACCTCCCACTCCCACTCCACCTCTACGGACAAACCAAGCTACTCGGCGAAGTCGGCGCACTCTCCGAAGGAAAAAAACAAGCATGCGTGCTGCGCACCACATTAATCTCAGCTAATTCTGCAACGGGTGACCGCGGACTACATGAGAGACTGTTTCTCGACTGGAAGGCTGGCAAACACACATCGCTTTTTACGGAAGAAATTCGTCAACCCGTTTCGGCCACTAATCTAGCAGATGTCTGTGTTGAATTGTGCGAACGTGATAGCCTTTCAGGGCTTTTTCACTGGGCTGGGTCGGACGCCATGAGCCGTTATGAGATGGGCGTAAGAATTGCAGAACACTTTGGTTTAAATCCTACCGATCATATTAAACCCGTCGCGTATACGGATATTCCAAACCTCGGGAAACGTCCACGCGACTTAAGTTTTGAGCTACATCCTCTCGTCGGAAAACTTCGCACCCGCGCCCAAGCCTTCAGCGAAATTTTAGGCGAACTCGAAGTGCCCATGGGCTGTGATGCATGGTACACCGAAAAAACAGGTCGAAGGATTGTTCGTCGACTCACTCAAGGTATCGATTTCTGAGTCGATGCATACGTTACCGACAGAATCTTCGACGGGGGCACTGAATATGGCTCAGGACCTTTTACTCCTCGAAGCCTATCCACATCTCGAAATCCCACGTTTCCGTTGTTACGGCTGGTCCGAACCAGCATTCACATTTGGCGTTTCTCAAAAGTGGACGGATTTCCGTCCACAAGTCCCCGCCGAGTGCACCTTAATTCGGCGAGCAACCGGCGGAGGTTTGGTTTCACATTTAGAAGATTGGACATTCGCCCTCGTGATACCCGCGACACACCCCGTCTTTCATTTAGATGCGCTGGAAAGTTACGGAGTAGTCTTACGCGCCTTGGATCAGTCGCTACGCGCCCAAGGACAATCTGTGGCGATGGTGCCCTCACCCAGCGGACCACGGACATTTCAAACGCCTGATGTCTGCGCTAATCGTTCAGAGCCTTATGACCTGATTCGAGCCATCGATGGAAAGAAAGTAGCCGGTGCTGCCCAAAAGCGAACCCGCGATGGCCTCTTACTTCAAGGCTACCTCTGGAAGCCCTTCTTGACCAATTTTCAAAGCCACGAACTGCAGAGAGATTTTACAAGGACATTAGCCGAAGCTTTAGGGACAAAGGTTGAAGCGGTACAGACGCCCCTATACCCGAAAAACGTAACCGCTCTAGCAGCAGAGAAATTCTCTTCGAAAGCCTGGAACGAGCGGCTTTGATTAAAAAAGCTCAGCCTGCCCTTGTTCAGTC
>CANHHS010000133.1 GCA_947460445.1 Opitutia bacterium
CCATCCATACGATTCCAGATACGAATCGTTTGTATTTGTTTGGCTGCACCTAAGTCGAGTTGGAGCCAAGGGTCAGTCTGGGTGTCGGTTGAAGTTGTGTTATCAATCCCGGTCGAATGTTTACCATCGATTGCGATGGTCGCTGGGTAGCCAGGGCTGGTACTTGATTGGGTGGCGGTCGCTTTGCGGGCGACATTCACCCCGTTGGCATCGAGCAGTTCGATTTCGGAGACATTGGCACATTTACCTGCACCTGGGATATCGATTCGGAAGAAGCGACCTTGGGGTGCGGGTGCATTGGGGGTGACACGCGAAATTTCCACGGCACTTAAGACGAAGTTGCCGTCAGGGTGACGTCCGGATGCCGCGCCGGCTTTTTTCGGATTACCTGTATGCAAAGTAATCGCTGAGAGGTTTCGCGACTTCGGTGCGGGTAGCGTAATTTCGGTGACGGATGTTGGTTCACGTTTACCCGTTACAGTGACGAGTCCGTTGGCATCAGTAGCGAACTGCGTCTCTTTCACGCTACTGATGGCGCGTGTAGGTTTACTGGCTGTCCATTGAATGGGTTTAGCCGATTGTCCTTTGCTGGACATCAGTGCTTGGGTTTGGGCGATGAGTTGAGTGATGCGTGCGACCTCGTCAGGCTTTTCAGCGATCTTAATAGTCGGACGGTCATCATCTTTATCCGAGTCTTCGGATTGATTAAGGAAGGCAAAGCTACCGTAGTACTCTTTTGCGCGGATGGGGTCGTACGGGTGCCCGTGGCATTGCACGCAGCCCATTTGTATACCCATAAAGGCTGTCCAGGTTGTATTAACTCGATCGATGACCGCGTAGGTACGGTATTCTTCGTCGATGGTTCCGCCTTCGTCGTTGTTTTTGGTTAGACGGTGGAAACCAGTAGCGATGAGGTCTTGTTGACCCTCGGAGAGCATGTCGCCGGCCATTTGACGGACAATAAAGTCGTCCCAGCGCATGTCGGCATTGAAGGCCGCGATAATCCAATCGCGGTAAGGCCAGATGTCGCGCGTTCCGTCGTGTCCGAGTGATTTGGTATCACCATACCGGCTAAGATCCATCCACATGGTTGCCCAGCGTTCGCCAAACCTCGCCGAAGCCAGCAAGCGATCGACCACGCGTTCATAGGCGTTAGCTTCTGTGTCGGTTAAGAAGTTGTTCAGTTCTTCAGGTGTCGGCGGGAGTCCTGTGAGGTCTAAGGTGACTCGTCGAAGTAAGGTGGCTTTATCCGCAGCAACGGCATGCGTTAACTTTTCCGATTCAAGGCGCGCGAGAACGAAGTTATCAATCGGGTTGGTCGGCCAGTTTGTTTCTTTAATAGCGGGAGTGGCGGTTGGCACAGGAGCGATGAATGACCAGTGATCACCCCATTTAGCACCTTGTGCGACCCATCGTGTTAGGGTCTCAATTTCAACCGGACTGAGTGCAGGTTTTTCTTTCGGCATCCGCTCATCCAGATCCGAGCTGTTGATGCGTTTGATCAACTCGCTGGCATCGGGCTTGCCAGGGACCACACAGATTTCCCCTGACTTACCTTTACCGAGGATATCTTCAGGGTACTGAACAGAGATGCCACCGGCTTGGCGTACACCTCCATGGCACCCCATGCACTTGTTGTTAAGGATGGGGCGGACGTCGCGATTGAAATCAATGGTTTCGCTTGTGGCAGCATACGTAGAGCCAGCGAGTAACATGCCCAAAAGGCATACCGAGCGGATAGAATGCACCAAGGGGTGACGCACAAGACTCAGACAATGAAAAGGCCCCAAGGTTGCAACACCTTGGGGCCTTTTAAATCGACTGAAATCGGTGATTATTTCGACGTCTCAATCCAGTTCTTCAAGGTCTCGAGTTCCGCAGGAGTCAGCGCAGGCTTGTCGCTCTTCTTCGGGGGCATAGCCATTTTTTCACTGCGGTTAGCGGCTGCTAAAAGATAGACCGAACTTTCTTTAGGTTTACCCCACAAAATTCCTTCGCCGGCATCTTCGCCACCTTTAACGAGGCCTGTTAAACTATCTGCGCGGAAATGTCCTTTAGCTTTCTTAACGCTATGACAGCTGACGCAGGATTTTTCCATGAGCGGAGCAATCTTTTCGTTATAAATTCTTTCACGCTCACTCACCGGTCCAGTTGTCTTGGTGGGTGTAGGCGTAGTCGCAGGTGCTGTTGCGGGCTTCGCAGGTGTGGTAACTTCAGCGAGAGCGAGGGCAGCAAAAGCGAGGGGTAGGAGGGCGCGGTTCATGGTTGGTTGCAGGTATAACACCTAGATGAGTCGTAGGTTTCGAGGCGACTTCAAATTGGTAAGGCGAAAGGTTCGACCGTCGTCCGTAATCTTTCTGGAATAATGGCAACAAGGCGGGTGCCTGCGTCCAAGGTCTTCGATTCGATGACCGTCGCATTTTGGTGAATGCGCGCGACCAAGTCGTAGCGATCATGAGGGATGAGTAGGACCATTTCTTTGTCATGCTCTGCGGCAAGTTCTTCGAGTCGTGTGGCGAGTTTGTCTAAACCTTCACCCGTCAGTGTACTAATAAGGATAGAGCCAGGGTGTTGGGCGAGGGCTTCGGCGCGGTCATACGGATCCGTCAAGAGATCTGCCTTATTAAGTATAGTTAAGACTGGTCGATCGCCGGCACCAATTTCTTTGAGTACCTCCAGTGTCGTGGCTGCATGGCGCTCGCGTTCGGGCGAGCCGAGGTCCACGACATGTAGAAGTACATCGGCTTGCAGCGATTCCTCGAGTGTCGCTTTAAAGGCTTCGACGAGACGGTGGGGGAGTCTGCGCACAAATCCAACCGTATCGGTTAAGAGCAAGATGCGTCCCGATGGTAGGCTAAGTCGGCGGGTGGTCGGATCGAGGGTCGCAAACAATTGATTAGCCGCAAATACGTCGGCGCCAGTCAGGCGATTCAGTAACGAGGATTTGCCGGCATTGGTATAGCCGACGATGGCAAAGGTTGGCAGGGGGACGCGTTGACGTTGCTTACGCTGTGTGGCGCGTTGGCGGACGACTTCGCCAAGCTCGCGGCGCACCTTGGCGATTTGGTCGCGGATTTTACGTTGGTCCATCTCGAGCTGCGTTTCACCCGCGTCACGTTGCGTGGAGCCACCGCCACGTTGACGGTCTAAGTGCGACCACAGTCTCTTCAGTCGTGGCAACTGCTGTTGGAGTTTGGCTAACTCAACTTGCAGCACGGCTTCGCGCGTCTTTGCCCGAGTTACAAAGATGTCTAAGATGACTTCCTGTCGGTCGATGACGCTTAAGCCAGGAGCGTCTTTTTCCCAGTTGCGTTGTTGCGCAGGGCTGAGGGCGTCATCGAAAACAATCAGTCCGCAATCGAGACCTTTAGCGAGTGCAGCGATTTCCTCCATTTTACCTGTGCCTACAAGGTGACGTGGATGATCTTCGCGCAGCTTAACCATGAGTTCGCCCTCAACTTCTACCCCTAGGTTGCTCACGAGTTCGTCGAGTTCATCCAACAGACCACGAGCTTCTTCCGGAGATTGCTCAGGCCGCTGCAACCCGATGAGCAGGGCGCGGTTCAGGCGAGCGCGCACCTTCGGGTCTTGTAGGTCGAGCGGGGCTGGTGGCTTAGGCTTATCCAACGTAATTAGTTTTTTCGTTCGACGAGCGACTGAGCCAATGCTTTCAAAAATCCTACATCACCACCGGTAGTATCTAAACTCACGAGACAGGCCGCAGTGAGCGTAATTATTTTTTGGCGAGCTGCATCGACACCGAGAATGCCGTGATACGTTAACTTACCTTTAGCGGCATCTGCCCCTGTGGGCTTTCCGAGGAGTGCAGGGTCGCCATCGAGGTCGAGTAAATCATCAGCTATTTGGAAGGCTTGTCCGAGCGATTCTCCGGCGGCACGGAAATGTTGGCGAATCTTGGCATCAGCTCCGCCGACGATGGCGCCCATTTCCAAGGAAGCTGCAA
>CANHHS010000134.1 GCA_947460445.1 Opitutia bacterium
CGGGTAAGACCTTCTTGGAGTGATCCGAGTTGGGATTCACGACTCAGAATCCAAGTGGCCAGAGCGGCACGTAGCCCGGCGACATCACGTCTATCCAGGTAAGGGCCAGGTTCAGGCGCTGCGGTTTGCGCGAAGCCTGAGACGGCAAAGACGCAGATAATGAAAAGCGACAAACAGCGCATGTACTAATCTTTGCCCGCTTTTTTAAGCGAGCAAGCCAGACCCTTATGTCCGTGGCGGTCGAGGCCAGAAAGCAGGCACTTTCTGCTGATAGTTGCGGTAAGCTTCGCCTTTTGAATGAACAAGGTGCGCCTCAGTTATGGCAACGCCTGTAACGTAGTTCAGAAGATAGTACATAGTTGCTGCGCACGCGATACCTGGGACGCCTAAGAGGTTGGGCGACCAGCTCAGGAACGCAAAGCCGACCCATATCAGCCATTCGCAGAAATAGTTGGGGTGACGCGTCCATGCCCAAAGACCTTTTGCGCACACCATTCCCTGCTGTGTTGGGTCTTTCTTAAAGGCCGCAAGTTGCGCATCAGCAATGGCCTCACCTAGCATAGCTACGGCAACAATCGTTAGACCAATCCAGTGTACAGTCATTGCCGGTGTGCGATCAAAGAACGCCGAACCGAAGAACGGTAGCATGAGAACAGTTAAGGCAATGGCTTGTTGTAGATAAAAGACCCCCATCTTTCTATTTGTATCCGCGCCCCACTTCTCGCGCATTTTTTGATAGCGACCGTCTTCAGTTTCTAAATGCCCAAGCACGCGAAAACCCAAGTGCGTGCCCAGACGTACACTCCACAGAATAATCATTATCGCGTAGAGATGATAACTGAAAGTCTCCGCGAGGGTTCCTGAGAATACGAATGGCAGTGCGAGTAGTGCGAATCCGTAGGACCAAGCCACATCAACAATCGACCAGTTATTGATTTTCTTGGCAACAATCCAGGTTGCACCAAAGAGAACCAGCGAAGGCGCGAATCCAATCAGGAAACTAAGTGCAACTGAACTGAGTGCACTGAAATCGCCGGTGTAATTTGGGAGGGTCATGGTTTGTTTGTAAAATTAGCGAGTCGACGGAAAACGGGACGGAGTATTTGCCAAAGTATCCATCCGCAAAGCGGGGCCGTCAGGATCCAAGCTAAAGCACCATGTACGCCAGCCATCGCAAACTTCGCCATAAAGTCTCCAGGTGCAGCGGAAAATTCTGAGAGCAGTGTCATTGGATTTACGGGCATCTTTTCGGCTCCCACAATCCATTCCCCGAGCCGTATGAATGGCACCAGTAGCCCAAACTGTAGGGGGTAGAGTAGGTAGTTAGCAATTTGCAGGGCGATGTGGTTGAGGCGAAATACCTTTCCTGCCAGCAGGCATAGAAAGGTGGTTACCCCGAGTAAGGGTAAGACTGCAATGGTTGCCCCCGTTGCAATCGATGCGGCTAGTCCGTCAGGAGTGGCGCCTTGACGTAGTTCGGCGACCAGCGGGTCGCGTATTTTACGAATAAGCCACGCACCCATTTTATGCAGACCGGCGAGTGAAGAAGGTTTGCGTCAAGTCAGCTGTCGCGGGTGTTTGCCAAAGACATACGAGTGCGTAGCCAGCAATTGCGAAGTTACCGAGGAAGAGTAGGGCTACGAGCCAGGCTGCGATTTTAAGGACAGAGCGTTCGCGCCAGGCGATATAAAGCCAGAAGGCGAGAAAACCAAAATAGGCGTCAAACATTGTGGCGAGCCCCCAAGGCTCGGAGCAGACCGTGATATAGCCAATGAAGACATGCACGCCTTCTTTCCCAGCGAGGTGTGCGTATTGTGGGAGCGATGTAATTGTTGGCTCCATACATGCGCGCCATGACACCCAGGTCATAGCGACAAGTACGAAGATTGCGTAGAGACCGATCCAGCGACGTGCGTTCATAGTATTAGTGGTGGTTTAGGTGGAAAGCTTTGCGTTATTTGGGCGGGTGTAGAGGGCTTGGACGACCCCGATATTACGATGGGTAAAGGCGGCTTCGCAGTAACGGAAATAGAGGCGCCACTTACGAATGAAGCGTTCATCGAATCCAAGTGCACGTACCTGTGGCAGCTTTGCTTCGAAAGCCTGACACCATGTATCAAGCGTTTTAGCATAATCTAAGCCAAAGTCCTCCAAGGTATGTAATTGGAAGCGGCCACTTTGTGTCATCAGCGTGTTGACGCGGTTAACGGATAAAAGCAATGACCCCGGGAAGATATGTTTCTGAATGAAGTCTACACCTTGTCGGAACGATTCATAGCGACTGTCCGGGCAGGTAATGTACTGGAAGGCAGCCAAGCCATTTGGTTTGAGGAAGCGACTCACTGATTGGCAGAAGGCTGGCAGATAAGCATGTCCGAGAGCTTCCATCATCTCGATGGAAACGCATTTATCATAAGAGCCTTGATGCGACCTAAAATCCTCCAGGCGAACGTCGATGCGATCCGCAAGCCCGGCCGCCTTGATGCGCTCAATGGCGAGGGCGCGTTGCTCCTTGGAGAGGGTGAGCGTGGTCACGCGACAACCGCGGGTGGATGCTGCATGAATGGCAAAGCCACCCCAGCCAGAACCAATCTCAATGACCGAGTCTTGCGGTCCTAGGCGTAGGTGTCGGCACAGTGACTCGTTTTTTTCCCGCTGGGCTTCCTCTAGTGTTTCTTTGCCTGTCCGGTAGCGCGCCGATGAATACATCATCGATGGATCTAAAAATATTTTGAAGAAATCGTTGGAGAGGTCGTAGTGCTCTGAAATATTTCGCTGTGCTGTGGTCAGTGAATTTGGACGCAAAAGATGTCCGATGCGGTCCATGAAGCGGAGGATGCCGAGTGCGAGTGCCTTTCGGCGAGAGCCTGAGAGCCCAGGGGCGTCGTCAATGTTCTCTAGGAAGAAGCCGATGACACCAACAAGATTGGTCGTTTCCCATAGGCCATCGATGTAGCCTTCGGTGAAACCAATATCTGCACTCAATACGATGCGTCGGAAGAAGTCCTCATCCTTAATGACGATAGTTGCTCCACCTTCGGCAGCGTCGCCCAAAATGATTTTACCACCTTCAGGCAATACAAGTTCTAGCCGGCCGTGACGAAGTTTGGCGAGTTCGCGCAAGACAAGCTTACGCATCCAGCCGCCGCCTTGCGCCGCTTGTTCGAGTGTTAAAAATGATGCATTACTCATGAAGTGTGTCGGGGTGTGGATTTCTCAGGTCATGTTGTAGTTCCGGCTGATCTTTTTTCCGGCGGAAGGGTAGGCCTTTCGCTAGCCATAGCCAAGCGGCGTGAAGGTGGATCAAGGAAATAACTTTAAGGATGAGAAAAGGAATTTTTACGGTGAGCCATGCTAAGCGTACGTCCGTTAATGGAATCCTTTGTCCCGTCCATGTGCTTACGAGTGTTTTTATTCCACCCTCGAAATGGTCGACTTGAATACAGAGACGCTGATTCGGTTCGCGAACGCTAAACTCAAAATCGGCGGTCAGGCCTGAAAAGGGTGAAACGTAAAATTGTTTGGGCGTCCGCAAAAAGAGCATCGGCTGTCCATCGGTATCTTTCTGGAGGCACTCCGGGCCGAGTAGCCAGACCTTGCGCTCGCCAAAAGTGTTATGAACTTCCGCAAGAGCCGCCCAGAGCTTTTCGTCGATATGTACTAAATGAAAAGATACAGGATTATACGATTTTCCGAAAGCTCGTGGCATTGCCACAAGCGTAACCCGTGCGCTCGACGGAACGGCCATTCCTTGTGATCTGCAAAATGCGAGCACGCGC
>CANHHS010000135.1 GCA_947460445.1 Opitutia bacterium
GCCCTACAACCATGCCCGCCGTCGAACGCCCACTCATTTACGCTAATCTCCGTCAACCCGGTTACACGGTAGACATTGACTGCTACCTCCGCCACGGCGGCTACGACGCTCTTAAAAAGGCCGTCGCCATGAAGCCGGAAGATGTCTGCAAAGAAGTTGAGACCTCAGGCCTGCGCGGTCGAGGCGGTGCAGGCTTCCCTACGGGCATGAAATGGAAGTTCCTCGATCGTAAGTCAGGCAAACCTGCTTACCTCGTCGTGAACGCCGATGAATCTGAGCCAGGCACCTACAAGGACCGTCAGATTATCTATAAGGACCCCCACCAGATGCTTGAGGGCATCGCCATCACCGCATGGGCTATCCAAGCTAAACAAGCTTTCATCTATATCCGTGGAGAATTCCAGCACGGTGCAAAAATTCTCGAGCGCGCCATTGCCGAAGCCAAAGCGAAGAATTTCCTCGGACAAAATATTCTCGGTTCCAACTACTCCTGCGAAGTCGTCGTCCATCGTGGTGGCGGCTGTTACGTCTGCGGCGAAGAAACTGGCCTCATTGAATCGCTCGAAGGTAAACGCGGCTACCCGCGCATCAAGCCACCCTACTTCCCTGCCGTTCTCGGCCTCTACAATTGCCCTACCATCGTCAATAACGCGGAGACGATGGCCCAAGTTAAACACGTGCTCGCCTTTGGCGGCGCGGAGTTCGCCAAGATTGGCATCCCCGGCGACAGCGGCACACACATCTGGGGTGTATCCGGTTTAGTGAAGCGCCCAGGACTCTACGAAATTGAAGCCGGTAAAGCTACCTTCGGAGAATTACTTTACGATTTGTGCGGAGGTCCACTCGATGGACGTAAATTTAAAGCGATTATTCCCGGCGGTTCTTCCACGAAGATTTTGAAATTCGGCGAACGCTTTAAAGGCAAACTTCCCAACGGAACAGAGTTCGACTGGGCACTCGAGGACATCCCTCTCGACTCCAACAGCATCGCTGCATGCGGCACAGGTTTAGGCACAGGCGGGACAATCGCTCTCGATGACTCCGTCGAAATGATCCAGGCGCTTTCAAACCTGAATGCCTTCTACGCGCACGAAACTTGCGGACAGTGCACGCCTTGCCGCGAAGGCTCTCTGTGGCTCAGTCGTGTATCTAAACGTATCACAACGGGCGGCGGCATGGAGACTGATGTACCCTTGCTCCTCGATATCGCCAACCAAGTCGCTGGACGTACCATTTGCGCTCACGGCGAAGCAGTCGCCTGGCCAGTTCAATCGGCTGTCCCTAAGTTTAAAGACGAATACCTCGAATCCATTCGCCGACGTCAACGCGGCGAAGAGGTTAACGGTCTGCGCTTAATCTAAGGCACGATTCCCTGTGCTTGCCAGCCGCCCCTGTGCGACTGACGCTAGAGCCATGTCTGAAGCCCAGCCCGGCAAACCCGAAAGTCTCACCCCGCTCGAAGCGGACAGAGAACGTCCATGGGTGCAGATCAAAACCTTCGTCTCTAAGCCCAACATCTTCCGTACAATGATTGGTCGGGCTTCACCCGATGCACGTATTGGCGACGTGGTGGCAGCTTACGACAAAGATGGACGTCTCATTGGCTACGGATTTTGGAATCCGGGTGCACCCATTGCCCTCCGCATCTTTAAACACACCGCAGGCAAACCTGATGATGCTTGGTTTGAAGCTGCCATCCGTCGCGCAGTTAGTTTCCGTCGCGAAATTCTCGCCTTAGATGCCACCACAGATGCCTACCGTGTCATCAATGCCGATGCCGATGGTTTTGCCGGTCTCGTTGTCGATCGTTTTGCCGACACGCTCTCCATCGAAGTTTCTTCGTATGCAGTCTTAAGGCGCTTACCGCGCTGGATACAAATCCTCCACGAAGCCCTCGGCACTAAACGCGAAGTTGTGTATGTCGATGAGTACGTCGGCAACATTGAGAGCATTCAACCGCACGAAATTCCCCGCTCCCAAGTTCGCGAGGCTCGCATCAAAGAAAACGGTATCCGCTACGAAGTTGATTTCGCTAGTGGCCACAAAACCGGCTTCTTCTGCGACCAACGCGATAATCGGAAGCGCTTTGCCGCACTCGTCAAAGACAAGCGTGTGCTTGATCTTTGCTGCTATACAGGCGGATTCTCCATTTCTGCGAAACTCGGCGGCGCCAGTGAAGTCACCGGCGTTGACCTTGATGAACAGGCCATTGAGATGGCCAAACGTAACGCGAATTTGAATCAAGCTCGGATTGAATTCGTCCATGCAGACGCCTTCTCGTGGGTACGGCAGATGCAAAAGAACGGTAAGACCTGGGATGTCGTCCTCTGCGACCCACCCAAGTTTGTCGAAGGTCGCGACGACATCGATGTCGCCGATGGCCTCAAGAAATACAACGACCTCAACGTCCTCGCCCTTCAACTAACTCCGCCGGGTTCATTCTTCGTAACCTGCTCCTGCTCGGGTCTCGTCACCGAAGAGCAATTCGAAGACCTTATCACCAAAGCAGCGCACCGTTACGGTAAACGCCTGCAAATCTTTGACCGCACAGGGGCAGGCTCCGATCACCCTAACGCCTCCCATCACCCCGAAGGACGCTACCTGAAGGTCCTCTGGTGTCGGGTTATGTGAGTGACGCGTACGACTTAAAGAGAGTCCATCTGCTGCCGGAGCTCGTCGGCTTTCTTGCGTATCGCACTTTTCTCCGTTGGCTTCATCGCCATCGCCTGTCGCACCGCCATGCCAATCCGCGGATTGTTGGCGAAGCGGTCTTGGTGCCTTAACCAAAAATCCCAATAGAGTGCATTAAGCGGGCAAGCCTTGGGACCCAACCTGTCCTTCGGATCGTAATTACAACCTGAGCAGTAATTCGACATCTTACCGACATAACTGGCAGCACAAACATACGGCTTACTTGCCAGGAACCCGTTGTCGGCGTGCTGGCTCATCCCAATGACATTAGGCAACTCCACCCATTCAAAAGCATCAATGTACACACCTAAGAACCACTGTTCGACGGCGCGCGGATTGACCCCCGCGGTTAGACAAAAAGAGCCGATCACCATTAACCGCTGAATGTGGTGCGCGTAAGCGGTCGAGAGCGATTGGCCAATCGAACAACGCAAACAGTTCATCTTGGTTTGACCGTCCCAGAACCAGCTGGGCAAGGGAGCTTGGTGATTCAGTCCGTTACCCTCACGGTAACTCGGCATCTTCGCCCAGTAGACACCGCGAATGTATTCCCGCCAACCAATGATCTGACGCACAAAACCTTCGGTCGCAGCCAAAGAGACTTCTTTGGGATTGGCTTCATGACGAGCAACCGCCGCAGCGGCCACTTCCTGCGGAGATAACATTTTAACGTTCAGCGCAAAAGAGAGGCGCGAATGGAATAGCCTGTCCGACGACGTATGCATCGCATCCTCGTAGTCGCCAAAATTTGGCAAACCGAATTCAATGAATGCCTTCAGTTGCTTCAAAGCTTCAGTGCGATCTTGCGGCCACGGAAAATTCGCTGCTGCTGGCTCACCAAAAGTTTTTACCCTTGCTGCCTGAATCTCCGCCCAAAGAGCCTGGTGGTTGTGAGCGATATCCCACGACTTGGGTGCAGCTGGCACACCTTTCCAGGGCTTACGATTGTCGTGATCGTAATTCCACTTCCCACCTTTCGGCCC
>CANHHS010000136.1 GCA_947460445.1 Opitutia bacterium
GAGATGGCAGAGTGGTCGATTGCGGCTGATTCGAAATCAGCTGAGCCGCAAGGCTCCGGGGGTTCGAATCCCTCTCTCTCCGCCAACCTTGGAAGTCTTTGAGACTAAAGACTAAAGCTTAAGGACTAAGGTCCAGGTGCATACGGCTGTGATGCTCTTTAGTCTTTCGTCCTTAGCCTTTAGTCTCCTCGGGCTTCCTTTTAAGCGGAAACATCTGGCTCAATTGGGGGTTTAAGTAAGATAGCAACCATGCGTATTCCCGCAGTCATTATTCTCCTAGGCACCGCGACGTCTTACGGCGCGATTGATTTGAGCAACCTTGCGGAAAACTCTCCTTTTGGCGCGGGCGTAACTTCTAGTGGCACGCCTACCGAAAACACGGGATTGGAATTGCGCGGTATGTACGTTGATCAGGGTAAAACTTATTTCAGTATCTACAATGCTGCCACCAAGCAGAGCACTTGGGTTGTGCAAGGTGAAGCTGCCTCCAAGGCCACCGAAGGCTTGAGTGTGAAATCTTTTGATTCACTGAATTCAGTCGCGACGGTTGATGCGGGCGGGAAATCGATGCAGGTCTCCATGAAGCAGGCGTCGGTCTCTAAATACGAAGCTCCACCTCAAGCCCAACCGGCAGCCCTTACGGGAGGCGAACCCGTTCCGCCTGCAGGCGCTGGCCAAGTGCAGACCCCTTGGGGCAACTTCACACCCGAACAAATTGCTGCCTTTAGAGCTGAGCGCGAGAAGCGCTGGGCCGAGCGCATGCAACAGCAGGGCGGCGCGGCTGGGGAAATTCCCGCTGAGCCTACGGCAGGCGGACGTGAACGCGGCGGACGTGACCGTGGAAGTCGTGGTGGTGATCCAGCAGCCGCGACGACTGGGGGCGGCAAAGGTGCTGCACCGGGCGGCACAGGCGGCGGACGCGGTCGCTGAGTCTCGCCAAACGACGTCTAATCCTCTCATACTGTCTTTATGAAATCTCACTCCACTTCTGTTCGTCGCGGTTTCACGCTCGTCGAAATCTTACTCGCACTGGCAATTGTCGGCATGCTCGTTGGCCTCGCAGTTGCAAAAATCGACGGCATTTTTGGTTCGAGCCAAGAGCAGATTGCCCAGTTATTTGTTAACGACTCCATGAAGACGGCGATGATGCGCTACCGTATGGATCTCGGTGATTATCCTTCCTCCGAAGAAGGCCTGAAGGCGCTCATTGTCGCTCCCGAAGAAAAAGTTGATCGCTGGAAAGGTCCTTATATCGACGCCAAGGGCGGCGCATTACCAAGAGACCCATGGGGCGAGACCTATCAATACCGATGCCCGGGGACACATAACGCCACTAGCTACGACCTATTTTCGAAGGGCAAAGACAAAGCAGCGGATTCAGCCGACGATATCGGCAACTGGTGAACAGTCGTGCGCGAGCGCAACTTCAGCGGGGGTTCACCCTCGTCGAAGTTCTCTTGGTGCTTGGATTAATGGCCCTCCTGTCGGGAGTCCTTATCGTGGGCTCATCGAGCCTCATAGGTACAGGCGCTAAAGATGATCCGGAAGAAGCTTTACTCGCAGTCTTACAGAAAGTTCGGCGCGAAGCGGTCGAACGCAATCAGCCTATCGAAGTTCAAATCTACGAAACAGGAACTGTTCTCACTTGGGGCGAGGGCGCCGAGCAAACTTTCACCCTGCCAACATCCGAAACCGTCCAAGCTAAACTACTCGCCGCCGAATCACTCGGAGCTGTCTTGATTGGGGGGCAAGCCGAGGAAAAGCTTCTGGAACATTTTAAAGTTTATCCCGACGGCACGTGTGACCTTTTTCGTCTCGATGTTCGACGCAACGGCGCGCGCCGAGTATTCGCAATTGACCCAATGACCTGCGCCCCGCTCCCAGGCACAGACATCCAATGAAGCGACGCGGTTTCACGCTCGTCGAAGTGTTAGTCAGCCTAGCCATCTTTGGCCTAGCGGCGGTCGCACTTGCTTCAGCTTACACTAATGTTCTTTTGGCACGTCAAGCCATGCGACGACTGGACATTGAAGATGACGGCTTTACGCGTTCGCGTGCGGCTCTCTTAGAGACAGTTGGGCTAGAAGATGCCAAACAGGGCGGCGAAATCGATTTGCCGAATGATCAAAAAGCCACGTGGCGCTGTGACATTGAACCAACCTCTGTGAGTGATCTCTTTTCGGTTACGCTCGAAGTTGAATCAACTTCCAGTACAAGCGCCGATAATGGCACTAAGCGTGCGGAGACCTTTTATCTTTTAAGACCAAGTTGGTCCTTAAGCTCTGATCGATCGAAGCTTTTAGCCGCCGCACGCGAGCGCTTGCGCAAGGGTCGTCCCTTCGAAGGCACATCAACAGCTGACCAACAAGGCGGCGGATCTTCAACGAGTAGTGGCACCAGCGGTGGTAAGGGCGGTGGCAAGGGTGATACCGGTGGAGGCAAGGGTGGTGGTCAGGGCGGCGGTAACGCTGGCGGCGACCAAGGTGGTGGCCGCGGAGATGGCACCAGCGGTGGTAAAGGCGGCGGAGGCAAAGGTCAGGGCGGCGGCCAAGGCGGAAATCAGGGCGGCGGCGGACAGCCACGTCCCGGTGGAAATAATAACGGTGGCGGCAAAGTTGGCGGAGGAGGCGCACCACGACCTCAATGAATTTGGCGCGCAATGTACGTCGAGGTTTCTCGCTCGTTGAGATGCTACTCGCACTGGCAATTCTCGCAGCACTACTCGCGGCGATGAATACATTTCTTTTTTCAATGTCCGAGTTGTGGGGCAAGGGGCGCGACGCTCGGCTGTTTGATCAACATGTCAGGGCTTCAACAAAACAGGTTCGCACTATACTTGAGCAAGCGGTCTTTGGCCCTGGAGGCGCCGCGCCAAAAATCACGGAAGTACAACTAGCCAATGGCACGCGCGAAGCGCGCCTGACATTTACACTTCCCGATGGTGGAAAATTCACCGCGTGGCCTGAAGGACCTCTGCCCGACGTCGACTTCTCACTCGGCTTCGAAGAGGCTTATGGCCTTGTACTCACGTGGCGTTCACGCACTGAGCTTGAGCGCGATGTCGCCGACTGGCACACAACAACACTTTCGCCATTCGCCGACAGCATTCGTTATAGTTATTACGATGCCGATTTAAATAAATGGCACACCGAAGACCAGCCCGCCAAAGAGACTGATGGTAAAAGTTATCTTCAGCCTGCGCGTATTGAGTTAACATTTTCACGAGGAAAATTAAAAACGGTTACGCAAATTGAATTACCTTTGCGCCGGGAGGGCGCGACCCAGCCATGAAACAGCGTCGCGGATCTGTTGTCATTGTTGTGCTAGTGCTCGTCGCCCTGGGGTCCATGCTCATGCTCCGGTTGATAGATGACAACTCACTCGAACTCGCCCTAGCCTCTCGTGAGGCTGACCGCCAACGCCTGCGCTCCGAAGCTTGGTCGGAAGCGGAGTTGCTTGTCGCGACCCTCGCCGAGATTCGGCAAATCGACAGCAGTCGCATGCACGTACCCGAACAGGGCTGGGGTGATCCACATGGTTATGCCGGGATTGGGGTACGCCCTGGCCTGACCGTCACTTACACCTTCGAAGATGAGAGTGCAAAATTATCGCTCCCAAACCTCTCGCTACTCGATCTAACCAATCTATTCGAGGCACTTGGCTTAA
>CANHHS010000137.1 GCA_947460445.1 Opitutia bacterium
ATACGCCTTTGCCATAACCACGCGCCGGGCACTGGGCTCGCCCGTTACCACACATTTACCCGCTTCGGCAGGGGCATCTATAGGGATGCAGCGGATGGTTACTTTAAGCTCTTCTTTGAGACGCTTCTCTACTTCCGCCGAACCATTCCAATGGCAAAGTGCAAACCCGCCATGGATCTCTGGGCGCTCAGGATTCTTGGGCGCGAAGTACGCCTTTAACTCTTCAAAGGTATCAATGGTCTTGGTGTGCGCCGCCTGGAAAGCACGCGCGCGCGTAAGCAGGTTGTCCTGAATGGCTTGGAGACGGTCAGCGATTCCCGCGACGAGTTCAGCGCGAGGCACCGCTGCCTTTTCGCCGTTGTCGCGACGCGCAACCATGGCAACGCCTGCAGCAATATCGCGTGGACCAACTTCAATTCGAAGTGGTACGCCCTTTTTAATCCAGCCCCACATTTTTTCGCCACCACGAAGATCGCGGTCGTCGATAGTTACGGTTAGTGGCCTTCCGTGGAAACTTTTAGCTACGAGTTCCTGCTGAAGCGTCTTGCAGTAAGCAAGAACCTCGGCGCGTCCCGCATCATCCTTGTAAATTGGAATAATGACAGCGTGCTGGGGAGCTAAGCGAGGTGGCGCAATGAGGCCGTCGTCATCCGCATGGGTCATAATCATGCCACCAATTAAGCGTGTCGACACGCCCCATGAAGTGGTATGCGCGTATTGCAAGGTGCCGCCTTCATCCTGGAAACGGATATTACAGGACTTGGAGAAATTTTGTCCGAGGTAATGGGAGGTGCCTGCCTGCAGCGCCTTGCGATCCTGCATCATAGACTCGATACAGAATGTTTCGACCGCGCCTGGGAAGCGCTCACCTGATGTCTTCGTGCCCTTAATCACTGGCATCGCCATGTGATTCTCAGCGAAGTCGGCATAGACCTCGAGCATGCGAACGGTTTCTTCCATAGCTTCTTTTTCAGTAGCATGGACGGTGTGCCCTTCTTGCCAGAGAAACTCTGCTGTACGGAGAAAGAGACGCGTGCGCATCTCCCAGCGAACCACATTAGCCCACTGGTTAATAAGAATAGGGAGGTCGCGGTAGGACTGAACCCATTTTGAATACGTTTCACCGATAATCGTTTCCGATGTTGGGCGAACAATCAGCGGCTCTTCGAGTGGACCTGCAGGGACAAGTTTACCATCAGGACCTGCTTCGAGACGCGAATGTGTAACAACCGCACACTCCTTGGCAAAACCATCGACGTGTTGAGCCTCCTTTTGGAGGTAGCTCATTGGAATAAAAAGCGGGAAGTAAGCGTTGACGTGACCTGTGGCTTTAAATTTTGCGTCCAGATCGCGTTGGATATTTTCCCATAACGCATAACCCCAAGGCTTAATCACCATACAGCCACGCACCGGACTGTTTTCAGCAAGGTCGGCAGCCTTAATCACCTGAAGGTACCACTCAGGGTAATCCTCGGCACGGGTTGGCGTAATGGCTGTCTTGGGCTTGGCTGGCTGCTGTGACATGGCGAAGGCTCTAGAGACTAAAGACTAAGGGCTAAAGACTAAAGAGGGGCGGCGGTAGCAGGAAGGGGCAAGAGGTAAGCCGGAAGAAGACTTACAAAGCTCACATCCTCCCGCTTCCTGCTTCCCGCTTGCTACTTTATACAGCCTTTAGGCTGAATGCTCCCACCCAGGCGCACCGACACGCGTTGCCCGCATGAATTTCCATCCCATGGCCAAGGCTGCAAAGCCTAAACTCAAAGCCAGTGCGGCCCAAATGCCTTTTGCACCATAACCCAAAGGGAATGCCAGGATGAGGCAGAGTGGCAATGCGATGCCCCAGTAACATGCGGCTGCCGCCCAAGACGCCCATGCCGCGAAGTTAACGGAGCGAAGTAAGTAAGCTGAGACAACTTGAATGCCGTCAAAGGGCGCCCAGAGGGCAGCAAAAATAAGCAAAGTCGAAGCGAGGTCACCAACACGTGTTCCCGCTACTTGATAAACAGCCAGTAACTCCGGCCGAAGCAAGACCATGAGCAGCCCGTAAATTCCCATAATCGATCCAGCAACAATCAATGAACCAATGCCGATGGCACGGGCGAGTGCGCGATTATTGGCCCCACGGGCTTCGCCAACACGAATACCCGCCGCAATTCCAAGTCCAAGCGGAAGCATAAATGCAGCTGACGCCGCGCTCACCGCAACCTGGTGAGAGGCTTGCGAGATAGGCGAAATCCATCCCGCAAAAATCGGGACGATCGCAAAGATGCCCACTTCGCTCAAACTGTGAAATCCTGCAGGTATACCGGTTTGCAAAAGTCGCGAAAAGACCTGCCGATTTAATCCTTCGCTCATATTGACTTCACCGCGCCCGGGTGTGAACCAAAGTCCAACCAGCATTAAAATTCTTGAGAAAATTGTCGCCCAACCTGCGCCGGCTAAACCGAGCTTTGGGCAACCCCAATTACCATACATCAAAAGCCAGTTGAGTCCTATGTTGGCCAGCAGACCAACGGTTAACCAAGCCAGCGAAATCCATGGCTGATGTTGCGAATCGCGATGCCCGCGTACGGCGTGAAACAGTAATCCGGGGACAATTCCCCAAGCCATTAAAATATAAAAGTCGTGCGCCTCGGCGACAACCTCCGGTGCAGATCCGAGATGTGGTAAGAGGTATACGCTTAGGTGTGTGAGTATGGCAGCGACAATCCCGAATGTCAGAGCAAGCGCGGCACCATGACGGAGAATCGCCGATGATGAACCCGTGACGCCGGCTCCATTATCTTGCGATTGATAAACTGCTACCGACCCGACAACGCCGATTCCAAATACGTAAGGAATGTAATTTAGATTTCCAGCAAGTGCCGACGCAGCCAAAGCGGTCTCCCCTAGCCGACCCGCCATAGCCACATCGATGACAAACATTAAGCCGTACCCAAGCATGCCTAACATAATTGGTACAGCTAGGCGCAACGTAGGCCCGAGTTCAGCGCGGATAGAAGGTGCAGTCGTGGACATTAGGAAAGAAGGATGACAACGTCCTCAGGCTCGACCCAAGCGCAACATGAAGCAGAAGATCCTGCACGATTCCGAGGATTCATCTCAAGGACCTTGAGTAAGGCTCCTTGGCGGGGCTGAAAATCATGCAAAGCGCTATTTCCTAAAAAGACTGAACTGACGACAGAACCATGAAAGGCGTTGTCCTCTGGGCCGACGCTATCGAGGTGCAGGCCCTCTGGGCGGATGCACACCACTACCGATGCACCGTCAGCAGGCACTGTATCTGGACGGGCTAAAGCCCCACTTACTTCACCCAGCGCACAACGAACGACGGCTTCGCCGGCAGCGGAACGAATAACTGTCGCCGGCAAAAGATTGGCTGCGCCTAAAAATGCGGCCACCCAGCTATCAACAGGTCGCCGGTAAACATCACGTGGCACACCCGATTGAACAATTTTCCCTTCACGCAAAACTACAATCTGATCTGCCAATGCATAAGCTTCAGGCAACTCGTGTGTCACAATAATAGTGGTAATCCCCGCTGTCTGGAGAACTACGGATAAAGCTTTGCGGGCTTCTTCGCGCGACGGGACATCCAAATGAGAAAACGGCTCGTCCAACAAAAGAAGTGCGGGACGCGTTGCAAG
>CANHHS010000138.1 GCA_947460445.1 Opitutia bacterium
CGTGCGAGACACCGTTCGATTTAATGTCGACCTTGCCACGGGTAAGCTCGAGCCAACGACTGCGCCGGCTACGGAAGCTGAGAAAAATGATGAATCAACTAAGGCCTACTACCAAGGGGCCGACTGGCTCTTTAACCATGGCGGACTCACCAACCCAGTCACTCGCTAAGCATCCATCGGTTTTGGTGCCAGGTTTTTTGGCACTAGGTCTAGTGGTGCTTTTTGGGTTTCGTTTTACAGGAGCGGAATCAATCGACTTATTTGTGCAGGCCTTTTTCTGGCGTGGTGATCACTGGTTGATTGACCCAAAGGAACCTATTGGCCTTTGGTTGGCCTACGATGGGCCGAAGGCGTTGATTATCCTTTTCGCACTTTGGCTCATTGCGGTAGCGATAGTTCCCTCGCTTGGGCCGTCTGCCATGGGTCGTCGTCGGGCCCTTTATTTATTAGCCTGTTTAGCGGTTGTGCCTTTGGTTTGTACGCAACTCCGTGCGGTCACGCACATGGCGACCCCGCGTGACTTGGATTTGTACTTAGGAAAGTACGCGCACTTATTGCTATTTGAAGCCAAGCCAGAGCATTACCCTAGTCATGCTTTCCCAGCGGGACATGCCAGCGGTGGATTTGCTTTATTCAGTTTAGCGTTTGCGTGGTCATCGCTCCGTGTACGCCGTATCGGTATCGCCAGCGGATTAGCTTTTGGCACATGGATGGGCCTTTACCAGATTGCCCGCGGCGAGCATTTTTTATCACACACCCTCGTCACCGCAGTCTTAGCCTGGCTAATCTGCGTTGTACTCGCTCGAGTGATTCGACCTTTCGACTTAGCGTCCTGACCAATTGGTGACGTTGTCCGCACGTTGACCGATACCCGTGGTGGCGGTTGTTGAATCGTCGAAATATGTGCTCGGGATGGTGCCTGCCTTCGTCATCGCGTTTGTACCGCTAATATCCCAGTATTCGCCAAACAAAGGTACATGTGGCGTGCTAGCGACGATGCTCGCTTTGTATTTAGCACCGCAGCTGACGATAAGGAATTCAGGTGACAGCCAGGTCGTGTAGGGTGCGACGGTTGCGCTAGTGGTAGCGGCGTTAAGCACCCGGTAGCGGTAATCATATGCATTACCCCAAGGATCCATAAACTCAGTACATCCTGTAATGCTGATAGGCGATGGGACAGTACCTGTTGCGGTGCACGCTTCGATGAGTTCAGGGGTGACCAATGGGCGCTCTGAGCCCGTTGGTACGGTGTAAAGGTCAAGGCCGACGCCACCCCCTACAAGGGCGGTTGAGCGCAAACGCCTTTGCCCAGTGAGTTGCAGGTAAAAATCTTGGCGATAGTTTGGCTGGTCAGTTGCGACTGTGTTAGCGGTGCCCGTACGCGTGCATGGGAAGTCGCCGTAAAGTTTACGGTAGCGCTCGCATGCTCCGGAGAGTGCTGCGATGGCCCCCGTCGCCGTCGCCTTCTTTTGTGCATTCATGGCGCCGCGTACCAGTGGAAGCATGACTGTAGCGAGGATCGCAATGATTGCGATGACGAGTAAAAGCTCGATAAGGGTAAACCCGCTGCGCTTAGAGGTCGTGCGTTGCATCGGGATTATTAGATATGACGTGAATCGTTTTCGTCTTTCTTTACGTACCCAGAGTCTTGGCGCTGATGGTTAACAGCGTTTTTCTTTAAGTAGGCTTGGTAAACATCTTCCGAGGACATGCCGAGAACCTGGGCGATGGAGATGAGGAAGTGGAAAAGGTCGATGACTTCAACGCGGGCATTTTGCTCGTCGAACTTTTGGTACTTTGCCCACCACTTCCAGGGCACTGAATCTGTGAGCTCTGCCATCTCTTGCTGCATGGCGCGCAAGTAATTCAGAGTCCATTTCACTTTGTCTTCCTCAGACATGCCTTTGGTCTCAACGCCAATACGTTGATTAAGGGCTTCTTGCATGCGGAAGATTTCTTCGAGTTTGTCGGCGGCCATAGGGGTGGGATGTAAGTCGGAAAAAGTAAAAGGGGGAAGTGGAAAGGAGGTGTAGAGGTATAATAGCATAAAGGCCTGCAGTCATCTCTACCATTGTTATTCCCAGACCTATCTTTACCCCTACATGTAGTCCTATGGCTTCGTCGCCCCCATTAGCCCCCCTCCGAAAACCGGAGGTTCTCTCCCCGGCTGGGGATTGGGACTGCGTTCGTGCGGCAGTCGAGAATGGTGCCGATGCAGTTTTCTTTGGAATCGGCAGATTTAATGCGCGCGTGCGCGCGCGTAACTTTACAACGGAAGATCTGCCAGAGTTGATGGCCTACCTGCACCGTCGTGGTGTGCGTGGCTATGTAACATTTAACACACTTATCTTTGCTGATGAGCTTGGTGAAGCCTCGCAAATCCTTCGGGCCATCGTTGCAGCTGGGGTTGATGCGGCCATTGTGCAAGACGTGGGAATCTGCCGGTTGATTCGTCGTATCTCGCCGGACTTCCCGATCCATGCCTCGACGCAGATGACGGTAACGAGTGCTGCAGGTACTGGCTTTGCACGCGAACTTGGCGCCAATTTAGCTGTGCTCGGGCGCGAAGTGTCGTTGCCTGAGATGGAGAAGCTTCAACTCGAGCAACGAACCCTAGGTTCACCCATTGATTTAGAAGTCTTTGTTCATGGCGCTCTCTGCGTCGCCTATTCTGGACAATGTTTGACCAGTGAATCGCTCGGTGGACGTTCGGCTAACCGTGGCGAATGTGCTCAGGCCTGCCGCCTACCTTACGAGTTAATTGTCGATGGCGTGAAGAAGGACCTCGGCGACCGTGCTTACCTGCTGTCGCCTCAAGATTTGTCAGGCATCGAAGTGGTCCCTGATTTAATCCGTGCAGGTATTAAGTCTCTTAAGATTGAAGGGCGTTTAAAATCCCCGGGTTATGTCGCTGCGATTACACGGGCGTACCGTCATGCCGTTGATGCCGCCTGGCAGGCTTTGCTTTCCGGTGCGGATACTGCGCCCGTTGCGGCTAACGTCCGACGGGAAGAAGACTACGCTATGCAAATGACTTTTTCGCGCGGCTTAGCAACGGGCTGGTTGCGAGGAATTGATAACCAGAAGCTCGTCCATGCTCGCTTTGGTAAAAAACGCGGTCTGCGCTTAGGTACAATTGTCTCCATCGAGCCACCACGACTCCGCTTGCGCTTAGAAGGCCCAGCTAAAGCCGGCGACGGTGTTGTCTTTGATGACGGCAAGCCTGGCGAACGCGAAGAGGGTGGATTTATCCACTCAGTTGATCCAGCGCCCGAGGGCCTTTCAACGCTACGCTTTGGTCGCGAGAATGTTGATTGGACGCGCGTGAAACCGGGCCAAATTATTTGGAAAACCAAGGACCAAGAACTCGATAAACAACTCGAGCAAACATGGAATCGACCGAAGCCTAACTATCAACGCCCCATTAAGGCTATGGTGCACGGTTCTGTTGGTCAGCCTCTCCGCATCGCCTTTGCGGACAATGAAGGGCGCGTCGTTTCTGCTGACTCCGAAATTCTTTGCGTGGCAGCAGAGAAACGTCCACTCGATGAAGCTATTCTTCGAGATCAGTTAGGCCGC
>CANHHS010000139.1 GCA_947460445.1 Opitutia bacterium
CCGGCACGCTGCAAGCGAACCATCACTTCTCCACCAAAGGCGAATCCACCACGCTCGGGCATGTTGAGTTTGGTAAAGCTTACGGTCCGGATTAACTTCAATCCACAACCAGGGTCTGAAAGCGTCGAGCCCGGCAGACGTCGCCAGAAAAACGATAGTATAGAGGAAATAAGTGAACGACCGGCACCGCGTCCAATGACTTTAGACTCTCGATGCCAGCGGGAGCCGACGACCGCATCAGCCTGGCCTGATCGGATGAGTGCCAAGCCGCGGAGCAATGCCTCAGGGTCAGCTGCCATATCCGCGTCGCAATAGGCCAACACGTCACTCTTTTCGGCGAGATGCCGCCAAGCACAATGAATGGCCAAACCTTTATCAGGGTAATCAACGAGACGCACATACGGTACGCCACACGCCTCTACCCGCTGACGTGTATCATCCGTTGAGCCGTTATCAGAAACTACCACCAAGGCGTCATGGCCTCCTAAAACTGACTGTATTCGGGATAAACCTGCCGCAATGCGCGTGGCCTCGTTATAGGCTGGTATGACCACAAGGAGACTCATTGAGATTTCAAAAGTGCCTCATAATGAGCGATTTTCAAACACAAACCCGATTTTAGAAAACCTTATTGAGATTGTGTCTCACTTTATTTCTTGCCTCATGAGACGCTGTCTCATTTTAAAATACCACGCTCATACACATGCGCCACCTACATCTCCTGCTCGCTGTCGTTACCACTCAAGCCTGCGAAAATCCCTTCGCTTACTCATACATAGCCGAGACGCTCAAACCTGGCGAACGCGAGTTTGAGCAATTCATCACTGGCCGATTTGGTAAAGATCTCGGGTCAGGGTACGATGCTCGCTACCGCGGGTTTGATCTACGTACCGAATTAGAATTCGGCATTACTCCAGTAGACCAAGTCGCACTTGAAATTGACCAAACCTATTTGGATAGCGCCGATCGTGAGGGACTCCGCTTCCGAGGAATCAGCGTCGAGTACATGCGTATGCTCGCCCATCCCGATGAGAACCCTTGGGGACATGCACTTTATGTCGAGACGGGTTATTCGCAGGCAAGTAAACACGATGGGCATCTGCGTGAACGTTACACGCTCGAAGCAAAATACCTCCTACAGCATAACTTCGGGCCTGACAGTAACTGGGTCTACGTCGCCAACCTCGGCGCTGAGACCATGCACACTGCCGGAGGAGAAGATGCCTTTGAATTGTTTGTAACCCAGGGCATAGCCTACCAGCTGAATGCAGAATGGACGATTGGCCTCGAGGCGGTGGCTGCTTCAGAATGGGTCGAAGGTGCTGACTTCGAGGCTTCCAGTATCCTCGCGGGTCCGTGCGTCAATTACCGACAAGAGGATTTTTCACTCGCACTGACAGTACTGGCACAAGTGACAGGCGCACCTGCGAACAAGGGCGATCTGAATGTCGAAGAATTCAGCCCGTACGAAGCTAGGCTCGTAGTTGCCTACGAGTTCTGAGCTCTTTAGCGAACGGCTTGCCAGGCAGCCTTGGCGCGCTCGAGCATCTGCTGCGGTGCGAGGCCATGAGCGGCACGCAGTGTGGCTACATCCGTCGCATGTCCGACAAACTTATCAGGCCAGCCTAGACGAACAACTGATGCGCCAGCGGCTTTTTCTGAAAGTATTTCCAACACGCCCGTTCCAAATCCACCCGTGATGGCAGCGTCCTCAAGTGTGACAAAGAGCTTTGCGGTTCGTGCTTGTTCAGCAAGTAAAGCGCTGTCGATCGGTTTCGCAAAGCGTGCGTTTACCACCCCAACCGATACACCCGTCGTAGCTGCAAGGGCATCAGCCAAGACCAAGGCATCCGGAACCATTGAGCCAAGGGCCCAAATCTGGATTTCGGTTCCCGCACGCAAAACTTCAGCCTTTCCAATTGGGAGAACTGTCGGCGAAGACTTGATTGGCTTTCCGGCGGCAGCACCGCGGGGATAGCGAATGAACATCGGGGCCGCAGAGCTCAGTGCCGTGTGCAGCATGTCGGCGAGCTCGTCCTCGTCTTTCGGCTGCATCACCGTGGCATTCGGAACGCACCGAAGATAAGCGATATCAAAGAGTCCGTGATGCGTAGGCCCGTCGCTCGGCGAAACGCCGGCGCGGTCCATACAGAAGGTCACAGGCAAGCGCTGCAGGCAGACATCATGAATAACCATGTCGTAGGCCCGCTGAAGGAACGTTGAATAAATCGCACACACCGGACGCAGATCACGGGCAGCCATACCAGCGGCGAAGAGTGCGGCGTGCTCTTCGGCGATACCGACATCGTGGTATTGACCCGGTAGTTCGCGCTTCAGTTGAGAGAGACCCGTGCCCGAGGGCATTGCCGCGGTGATGCCGACGACGCGGGTATTGGCTTTAGCCTCACGCACGAGAAGCTCACCAAAGACATCCTGCCAAGACTTGGGGGCACCAGGCTTGCCGGATGAAAGCGGGTCACCGGTTTCAGGATCAAAGGCAGCAGTACCATGGAATTTTTCGGGATTACCAAGGGCGGCATTTAAGCCACGTCCTTTCTCGGTATGTATATGCAAAAGCACTGGACCGGGCGCGTCCTTGCAAAACTGCAAATAACGTTCGAGCGTCGGCAAGTCATGGCCGTTAATGGGACCAATGTAGCGTAGACCGTACTGCTCAAAGAGGGATGAGTTACGCGTAAAGAGATCTTTAATCTCACGCTTCAACGTGCGCCCAAAATCAAGCAGTGCACGACCCCAGTTATTCTTATTCAGAAGCTTCTTTAGACCGCGTTGGGACTGATTGTAAGAACGGGTGACAATCACGCGACTGAGCATCTCGGCGATAGCACCGACATTACGGTCAATCGACCATTCGTTATCATTCAAGATAACGATGAGGCGTTTGCTTGAAGTGGCTGCGTTATTAAGCGCCTCCATCGTCACGCCACACGTCAACGCAGCGTCGCCGATGACTGCGACGACATGGGAGTCTTCGTTAAGACGATCACGGGCATTCGCAAAGCCCGTGGCAGCGGATAAAGCAGTGCCAGCGTGGCCTGCGCCAAAAGCATCATGGATGCTCTCCTCGCGGGTTAAGAAACCACTGAGCCCACCCGTCTGCCGGATGCGGTCAAAGCTCTCGCCATTGCGACCCGTCAGGAGCTTATGCACATAGCCTTGATGGGCGACGTCGAAGACAAATCGATCGCGGGATGAATCGAAAATTCGGTGTAGGGCTAATGTTAACTCAACGACACCAAGGTTAGGACCGATGTGACCTCCATTGCGTGCGGTGACCGCAATCAGACGCGCACGAATTTCGCCAGCAAGCTCAGGTAGTTGGTCGGCGGAAAGAGCCTGGACGTCTGCCGGGCCCTTAATGGCATCGAGTAATGCCATAGGTTAGCTTGCAGAGTCCTCGTCGGAAGAAAGCTCTTCGATGCGCAGCTCAGCCGAACGGAGTTTTTCTTCGCAGGATTTCAAAAGTTGCATGCCCTCTTCGTAGCGTGCCACGAGTTTATCTAAAGGGATGTCGCCTGACTCCATCGACTCGACC
>CANHHS010000140.1 GCA_947460445.1 Opitutia bacterium
GATTCGGTATCTTCAAAAGACCCTATGGCGCTCATGCGCGCTTCGGTCGGGACGGATTGGAGTAAACCCAAAGTAGTATTGAGTGACGTCAGGGCGCGCTTCATGTGGACGACGGTGAGCGAAAGGTCGCCCGTGTCTGTTGCGTTGACGGCGAGAATGATCTGCTGGTGAACTTCCCAGAGCGACAGCATGAGCTCGGCTGCGAGCAGGGGTTCCACGGCTTTACCTGAATCGCGCAATAGACTGCGGAAACTCGTCGATGCTTGGATGCTTAAGGCACGACCGACAATAAAGACGGGGTGCTGGTGAATGCAGTAGGGGAGGTCCTGAGGAACTTCCGGGTCGAACTCGATATCAATGATCTCCGTTCCGGGTGACCATTCGTTGGGTTCCCAGCCCATGCGACGCGCACAGGTGTCTAAGCGGTCGGGTAGGGCTTTGACCTCGTTGTAGATCGATAAAAAGCGTGCGACCTCCAGCTCCTGACGTTTCAGGTAAGCCGTCCAATCCGACTCGCTCCAAGGCGCTTGCCCGGAGTTTTCGGCATCACCCTGAGGCTGGTCCTCGTCGTGCATGGCATTAAAATGCCCCTTGGACGGTAGTTCGCAAGCGGAAGTCGCATTATCCTTGAGCCAACCGCCTGGGCTTGGGCTTAATCAAGCCATGGCAACCCTGACCCAGCTGACTGCCGAGCTCCGTCCCAGTTCCCCTCCGGGCGCTGAGGCCGCCCGTGCCGCTGCGCGACTCCTTGCCGATGCCAACGTCGCCGATGACGATAAAGTCAATTACCTCCTCGCTCTCGCACAGTCAGGCGAGACCGCCGAGGTTGTCGCCGCTTTCGCCGAGACTTACCGGAAGATGGCCCGCGCAATGGATCTCGGTGACTTACCTGCACGCGCCATTGATGTCGTCGGCACCGGCGGCGATCGCTCCGGCAGTTTTAATATTTCCACCGCCAGCTCGCTCATCGTTGCCGCCGCAGGCGTACCTGTGATGAAACACGGTAACCGCTCAATCACTTCCAAATCCGGCAGCGCCGATTTCTTAGCTGTGCTGGGTGTGAATCTCGAAGCGGATGACGCCACACTTTTGCGTTCACTCCGAGAAACAAATTTTTGCTACTTTTTTGCACCCGCTTTCCACCCGGCTTTCCGCGCCGTTGGTGCCGCCCGTAAACGTCTCGCTGAAGCGGGTCAAAAATCTATCTTCAACGTCCTCGGTCCCCTTATCAACCCTGGCCACCCCGCCCACATGATGGTTGGGGTCTATGCCGAGCGCTGGGTTGAGCCTGTCGCCGGAGCTCTTGAATCACTCGGCGTGCGTCGCGGTGTTGTCGTTCATGGCAAAGTTGGCGATGGCATGGATGAATTAACGACCGCTGGTCCCACGCGTGTACGTGGCGTGGGCGAACTCCGCTCCATCAATGCCACCTGGTTGCCTGGCGACCACGGATTTGAAACGTGCGACCCCAAAGTACTCGTCGGCGGTACGGCCGAACAAAACTTTGCGACCTTTGGTGATCTTTTGATGGGTGGTGCCGATGAAGGCCTGACCAATACTGTTTATTTAAGTGCCGGCACTGCACTCTGGGTGGCAGGTGTTTGTGCGACGGTGGAAGCCGGTGCCACGCGTGCCCGTGAGCTCGCTGCCGAAGGTGCCGTGCGCGAGACCTTACGGAAAATCCGCGACCTTTACCGGAACTGACGTAGTAGTTGCTCCGCGGTCCGCTCGCTGGCGCCGCGATTTGAAGCATGCCAAGCACTTCCGGCTTCGCCCATTTTGCGGCGTTCGGTGTGTTCGTGAACGAGGCGTTTTAAAATACGTGCAACACTCTCTGCGTCATCCGCACGGAGTGCGGCTCCAGCTTTTTCTAAACCAGCACACATCGATCGGAAATTGCTCATGTGGGGACCGTAGACGAGGGCAATGCCAGCCGCGGCGCACTCGACAGGGGTTTGACCCCCTTCATGCGGATCCAAACTTTTTCCGGTGAATGCTAAGTCAGACGCTCGTGTCAGTCGGCTAAGCTCCCCGGTGGTGTCAGCAAAATGAATCAGGGTGCCAGCCTGAGCGACCGAACCCGCCGTCGAGCGTTGATGAAAGGGTATGCCTGATGCGACGAGTTCGCGGCGGACAGCTTCGCGGCGTTCAACGTGACGTGGCACGAGCAATAAACGCACGTCGTTACCCTCGTTGCGCAATTCTCCCACAAGCTTAATAAGCAGGCTCTCTTCTCCTGACCATGTGGATGAACCTAAGAGGACGACTGCTGAAGGGTTGTCACCAAAACCAAGTTCCGATCGTAACTTTTGACGTTCCTGTTCAGGCAGCGCGGTGTCGGCGGCGACATCGAACTTCAGATTGCCCATGACCTGAAGCTGAGCTGCAGGGTATCCCAGTTCGCATAAACGCTCAGCATCGAGTTCGCTCCCTGCGCCTATCCACTTGAATGCGCCGAGTAATCTTTTGGCGATAAACGAAGTGGCTTGGTGTCGCGCAAATGACCGGTCCGACATCCGTGCATTAATTAAATAAGCGGGGATACCGCGACGGCACGCCTGGCCGAGTAAATGTTCAGGCCAAAGTTCACCTTCGGTTAAGAGGATGTGGTCGGGTTGGATGCGTCGCCAAGCGGCTGCTGAGCACGGCCAGAAGTCCAACGGGAAATGTCCAATCGATAAACAAAGTCCCGCGTGTCTTTGTTGAGCGAGTTGAAACCCAGTACTCGTGGTTGTGGTTAAGACAACTTCGACGCGGCCAGATTGGTGAAGCCGGTTGAGTAAGGGGCCAATGGCTTCGACTTCGCCGACGGAAACTGCCTGGATCCAGATGCGGGTGACGCCTGGACGTTTAGCCGGTAGGGCAGGGAAAAGCCCTAAGCGCTGGCTAAATCCCTTGGCATACCCACCCCTGCGGAGCATCCGCCACACATAGTAAGGCGAGGCCAGCAAGAGCAGCGGAAGGAAGAGGACGCGGTAAGCCCACAGCATCGGAGACCCCAACCTGCCTAAGCCCGGCCTTCCTGTCAGCCTTTAATGCGGGTTGAGGGGTCTTTGACCCTATCTTTTCCACTTGCCTGGAGGCCGTTGGTAAGGTTGAAAGACCGTTCAACTCCCACCGAACCTGCCGGGTTTGGATGGGGCAAAACCCAAAACTGTCGGTCACAAGATTCTGAAGTTTTTCCCGTCCGGCCGGTGAAAAATAAAGAAGCCCCCAAAATACATGAACATCACTGTTAAAGACCTCCTCGATGCCGGCGTCCACTTCGGACACCAAACACGTCGCTGGAATCCCCGCTCCCGTCCGTACGTCTTCGACCATCGGAACGGTGTCTCCATTATTGATTTGGAGAAAACCCACGCCTGCCTCGAAAAGGCAGCTGCGGCGATTGAGGAGATCGTTGCCTCCGGCAAAGACGTCCTCTTCGTCTCCACGAAGCCACAAGCTCAGGATCTCGTACGCGAAGCGGCGAAATCCACCAACATGCCTTTCGCAGTCACTCGCTGGCTCGGTGGCACCATGA
>CANHHS010000141.1 GCA_947460445.1 Opitutia bacterium
ACCTAGACTGACCGAGTCAGAGTCGGTCGTGCTACCATTACACCATCGGGCAGAAGACAGGAAGGTGGAGCCAGCAGACGGAGTTGAACCGACAACCTGCCGCTTACAAAACGGCTGCTCTGCCAATTGAGCTATGCTGGCGACCTTCTGGGGAGAGAGCATTTTGAGGTCCCGAACAGGGTCAACCTCGTTTACAGAACTTGATTGGGGTTGAAGGCGACCCCTCCTTGCTGATAAATTCCGCCACCCCCAGTTCCACTAATATGACAAAGCTCCATAAGTATCTATGCGTAGCAACCAGCACCCTTTTAATTGGGTGTGCTTCCGGAGACGCTGAGCTCAAAGACTCCGTAATGGTTAACTCCAGGCCCAACGGAGCGATGGTTAAAGTGGACAATGTGCGCGTCGGGCGTGCACCGATCCGCGTCGCGCTCGATCGCACGCAAAACCACGAAATTACCGTTTCAGCCTCAGGCCAAGCTACCCGAAAAGTCATTGTACGCCCGGCCTTGAAAAATAACGACTACGGCTACGCTGACGCCATCACCGTGGAATTAACGCCGGCCGAAGGCCCTGTGCCCGCTGAAGACATTAAAGAATTCGACGAAATAAAATCTATCGCGCTGCTACCTTTTGGCGCTAATCCAGAAAGTTATGGCACGCTTGAATCCGATCTATCGGAAGCAAAGCAGGCTGATCAAAAGTTAGTCGCCATCGCTGCTGCTGCGCGCAAGGCCGTCGAGAAGGCCGAAGACGCACTCGCGAAGGCCATCGAAGATGCCAAAACAAAACCTTCAGAAGGTGAATCTACAGCGACGGTTGATTTAAACAAAACCGAGGATTCGCTTCGTGCTACCCTAGACTCGGCGGTCGCTGCTGAAGAAAAAATCCGTATATCCCAGAAAGCTGTCGACGAACGCATAGCCTTACTCGAGGAGATGCAAAAAAAGCGTGAGGCGACGCCCGCGGAGAGCAGCAAAGAGCCCGAGCCCAAACCTGCCCCCGATCAAGCAGTTACTCAGAAACCTGCGGTCTCAATGAACGATACACAGGCCGAAAGCCAGGCACGGACATACGCTATATACACCGCTCGCAAAGGATTACTAGAGAGAGCGGTCCGAACTGGCGAAATGACGCGCGAGCAGTACCACGTGCAGCTTAGCCAACTCGACAAAGAGCTCCGCAATCGCTGATTTTAAAATCAACCTTTAAGCCCAGCATGATTGCTGGGCTTTTTTATTGGAACATTCCGCGCACTCGACCACGTTTAATCTATGTCCGAAAATCTAAGCCGCACGCCACTCTACGCCTTCCATGTTGCCAACGGAGCACGCATGGTGCCGTTTGCCGGCTGGGAGATGCCTGTGCAATATACCGGCATTCTTGAAGAGCACTTGGCGGTGCGCCGTGCCGCAGGTCTATTTGACGTGAGTCACATGGGTGAATGTCGCGTAACTGGCAAAGATGCGGCTGCGTTTCTTGACCGCGTGATGACCAACACCATGGCCACAATCCCTGTGGGCATGGCGCGCTACACCATTCTCTGTCAGCCAGATGGCGGCTGTGTCGACGACCTTATTGTCTATCGCCTTGGACCTGAAGAATTTCTCATCTGCCTCAATGCTTCCAATGCTCCCAAGGACATTGCTTGGCTACAGGCGCAGATCGGATCATCCCAAGTCAAAGTCGTCGACGAATGCGCACAGTGGGGCCAACTAGCCTTACAAGGACCTGCGGCTGAAGCTATCTTGTCAGGCCTTACTTCAGTTAAGCTCGATGCCATTAAACGCTTCGCCTTTGTCGTCGCCACTGTTGCAAATGTCAGCGGCTGCATCATCTCCCGGACAGGTTACACGGGCTCACCTGGTTTTGAAATTTATTTGCCTGCGGCAAGTGCCACGAAAGTTGCTGAGGCTATTTTAGTTGCAGGCAAGCCACACGGACTACTCCTGACAGGCCTAGGTGCGCGCGACTCCCTTCGACTTGAAGCTGGCTACCCGCTCTATGGACACGAAATTTCCGAAGTCATTTCGCCCATCCAAGCTGGCTTAGGTTGGACGGTTAAGTTCTCTAAACCTGAGTTTATCGGCCGCGAAGCACTGAAAAAACAGGCTGACGGCGCCTTGCCCTCTTCCGTCGTACTCTTCTCGCTAGCCGATCGGCGTATTGCTCGCCAAGGTACACCGGTATTTGCGGGAGACCATAAGGTAGGCGAGGTTCTTTCCGGCACACACTCTCCTTTACTCAACAAGCCCATTGGCACGGCGTTAATTAGCTCAGATGCCTTAGCCAAAGGAAACCTTACCGTGGATATTCGCGGGAATCGAATTCCTTTAGAAATTTCAGCAGAACCTTTTGTGAAGTGAGGGATTGAACTATTTTCCTGAGACCCCTTCCTTTCAGCAACCTTCCCTATGAGCTCCCTCCCTTCCGACCTTCGCTACACCAAAGACCACGAGTGGTTGCGCCTTGAAAAAGACGGTACCGCTACCATCGGCATCACCGACCATGCCCAGGCTGCGCTCGGTGACGTTACCTTTGTTGACCTCCCCAAGGTAGGCGCGACCTTCGCAGAACATGCAGTTTTCGGAACCGTCGAATCTGTTAAGGCAGCCTCCGATCTCTACTGTCCCGTTGCCGGAACAATTGTTGGCGTGAATGCTGAGCTCAATGGCTCGCCCGATCTCGTTAATCGCGAACCCTACACGGGCGCTTGGATGATTCGCATCAAGCTGGACAATGCCGCTGCAGCGCAAGCATTGCTCACAGCGGATCAGTATAAGCAATTACTCTAAGGGCGCTTCGCTGGCACAAGCTAGCGTACAAGTTTGTCACCATCGAGATTACGCTCGAGCTGACGTGCCAGCCGCACAAACGGTAAGCCGAGTAATAAATAGATAAGTGCCACCAGCAGGCCTAACAAAAAGTAATCGTAGTACTGCGTGGCGAGTCGCTGGTAGGATCCAGTGAGTTCGAGTAGAGTAATCATCGAAACCAGGGATGAATCTTTCAGAAGACTGATAAAGTCGTTCGTCATCGTCGGCAGACACACGCGCAGTGCTTGCGGAACAATCACGTGTCGTAATGCCTGGCGCTGTGTAAGCCCCAAGGCTAAAGCTGCTTCGAGTTGGCCTCGGGGAACGCCACGCAAGCCACTTCGATAATTCTCCGCCTCGTATGCAGCGTAGTTCACTCCTAACGCCAAGACGCCAGCGACAAACGGCGGAAGCTGGATGCCAATATTGGGCAATCCATAATACAGAAAGAGGGTTTGGATAAGCAGGGGCGTTCCGCGAATAACCTCAATCCATGTTGCCGCTAGCCACGAAAGCGGCGTCGGGCCGTAAACACGGGTGAGTGCAAGGATGAGGCCGAGGGCAACTGCCAGAAGCATCGCACTCAAGGAAAGTGCGAGTGTCAAACCGGCGCCTTTGCCTAAGAGCGAAAGGGCTTCGGGTGAAAAATACCGTGCAAGCTTTTCTGTCCAAGAAACCGAGTCGCGCACACGG
>CANHHS010000142.1 GCA_947460445.1 Opitutia bacterium
GCCCTTAGCTGTCGCGCGACAGGTTGCGCATTATCCATTTCTGGATGGAGGGTTGTGCTGTCTGTCGTGATTTGGGCTACAATCGGCTGCGCTTTTTGCTGCTGCTGCGGCTGCTTTTTAGGATTTCTTACTGGCATGTCTAAATGATCCGCCTCGTCCGACGTCCGCTTATTCCTGGGGAATTCGACGCCGAACGGTGGCTGCCTTCAATTGTCATCGGGGTCGCCGCCTTGGCATGGACTTTTTTTTATTTAGGTCTCACGACGCCTGCATGTCTTTTCCGTAAGCTTACTGGCGTGCCATGTTTGGCCTGTGGCGGCACGCGTTGTGTGCGCAGCTTGGCGTCATTTGATTTGATGAGTGCATTCACCTTCAGTCCACTTGTTGCACTCCTTGCGCTCGGCGTATGTGTTTGGGCGGCTTGGGCGCTTGTGGCGGGTCTGCGCGGCGATCCGTTACGTGTGCGTTTAGCGACAGATGATGTCGGGCGTATTCACCTGCGCTGGATAGCAGGGCTATCATTGCTCGCACATTGGGCGTGGTTGTACTGTAAATTGCCCGTCTGATGATTAGGAAGTTTTTCAAAGCCTGTTTCTTCGCTTGTTTGTTTGTGCTGACAGCGGGGGTCGCCCTTTTGGCAGTTTACGCGCTGAGTGGTAAGTCGCAGCGCGTTGGTATTGAAAATGTAGTGCTGGATGGTGTGGACTTGGTTCGCGAGTCCCCGACGACCCCAGCATCGGTTGTCGGGACGCTCGACAAAGTCGCCGATACATTTCCCGTCGTCGTAGACGATGCCGTTGCAGCGCCATCACCTGATCCCGTGGACTCCTCTCCGTATGGCGACCCCGTCGGGCCTTGGTTGCACTTGGTGAATCCTGGTTATGAAGTCGGTTATGATGAAGTTGAGCATGTGCCTCGCTGGGCTGCTTATAAGGTGATGCCTAACAAAGGCGTCCATGCTGCCCGTCCATCGGGATTTCGGAGCGATACCCGAACCTATTCCAAGGTGCGTTCAGAGGTTTACACCCATTCAGGTTACGACCGCGGCCATATGGCGCCGAATTATGCTATGGCAGTGTGTCATGGAGAGGCTGCGCAGTACGCGAGTTTTTTAATGACGAATATCACTCCGCAACTTCACGGGTTAAACGCTGGCCTCTGGAAGGATATCGAACTGCGCATTGCCCAACGGTATACAGAGCGCTACGGCGAAGTTTGGGTTGTGAATGGGCCTATTTTTTCGCGCACGCTCGACGCACGATATATTGGACCAGCCGACACACGTGTGCGCGTCCCAGATGCATTCTGGATGGTGCTAATGACGCGTACGCCCGAAGGTCGTATTCGTAGTGTAGCCTTTTTAATTCCGCACCGCGAGATCTGGCGTGACCTCGACCTCTCGCGTTACCTTGTGAGTGTCGATGAGATTGAACGCCTTAGCGGACTCGACCTTTTCCCGCTTTTGTCGAACGAGATTCAGGGTGCGCTCGAGGCTTCGCCAGCGCCGCGCGCTTGGTAAGGCCGCGCCGCAAGGCCGCACCACTGACCAAGAAGACACAATCTGAGCCATCGGCGGTGGGCAACCATGTTACTTCCAGGTTTGGCCATGTCTTGGTGATGGCATCGTGCAGCCCGCCAATTTCCACGACAAGGATGCCATGTGGTGCCAGTAGCTTACTTGCTTGTGCGAGTAACTTCCGAATCACATCGAGTCCGTCTTTGCCTGATACTAAAGCCACGCTGGGCTCTTTATGAAATTCTTCAGGCAATCCTTTTAGGAGAGCCGTGGGCTCATAGGGCGGATTGCTAAGGATGAGATCATAAGGTCCCTTTAGGCCTTTTAAGGTGTCGGTGTGGTGTAGGTGAATGCGCTCAGAGAGTCCATGGTCAGCCAGATTAAGTTTAGCGACCTCAAGCGCATCCGCAGACAGGTCCGTTGCATCAATCGTTGCTGCTGGAAAATATTTAGCCAAAAGAACAGCAAGACAGCCCGACCCTGTGCAAGCATCTGCAATCCGAAGGACTTTTGATGTGTCCGGTAGCCACAGTGGAAGTTGTTCAGGAATAATCTCCACAAAATACGAACGGGGAATGATCACGCGTCGGTCTACGCGGAAATGCAACCCGCCAAGCCAAGCTTCCCCGATTAAGTAGGCAGTCGGCTCCTTGTCGAAAAGCCGGCGTTCCGTGAGGTGGCGCAGTTTAGCGGCAGCGGGCTCTGGCATCGGCTGTTTTAAAGCCTTCTGCAAAGCTTCCCAGGGCACACCGAGTGCGTGCGCAAGTAATGTCTCAGCTTCCTGTTCAGCGTTAAGAAATCCTTGGCCATGAGCCGCACCTGTTTTCTCGAGCTGCTGGATAATAAAGCTCAACCAGTGTTTGCCGGTGCGTAATTTACGAACGGCAGTATCCGACAGGCGCTGGGCAGTGCCCATTTGACCTTAGGTCAGGGGCGCAGCCTGCCAAAGCTCCTTCGGCGTACGCTCAAAGAAGTCCTCAAGGTACTTCGTGGTCGCGCCGCCTTGGCGGAAGACTGGATCCTTCATAATCGCCCGGCAAACTGGGATGGTGGTGTGTACGCCACGGATAATGTACTCGCTGAGTGCACGATGCATGCGGTCAAGGGCCTTTTGACGCGTTGCGCCGACCGAGATGATCTTGGCGATCATGGAGTCGTAGAGAGGAGGGATGGTATAACCCGAGTAGCAATGTGAGTCGATGCGGACGCCGTGACCACCGGGCGCATAGTAAAGTCCGATAGTGCCAGGGCTTGGTGCGAAATTGCGCGAAGGGTCTTCGGCGTTGATGCGGCACTCAATAGCGTGCCCAGTGATTTTGATATCCTTTTGGTCGAGCTCGATTTTCTCGCCACACGCAATGAGGATTTGGCGACGGACTAAGTCCAGATCAGTAACTTCTTCGGTGACGCCGTGCTCCACTTGGATGCGCGTGTTCATTTCCATGAAGTAATAGTTACCGGCTTTATCGACGAGGAATTCGATGGTACCCGCGTTTTGGTAGCCAATTTCTGATGCGAGGCGGACGGCAGTTTTGCCCATCTGCTCGCGGAGTTTTGGCGTGAGGAATGGGGAAGGGGACTCCTCAATTAATTTCTGGTGGCGACGTTGCACGGAGCAGTCGCGTTCGCCGAGGTGAACAACTTTGCCGTGTTCATCCGCAAGGATTTGAAATTCGATGTGCCGAGGCTGCTCGATATATTTTTCGATGTAGACTGAGCCGTTGCCGAAGGCTTTTTCGGCTTCCATCCGGGCACTGTCGTACTCTTTCGCAAACGCCGCTGCATTATGCACGATGCGCATGCCTTTGCCGCCGCCACCTGCGACGGCTTTGATGATAACAGGGAAGCCAATCCGCTGGGCTTCTTTGATCGCCTCGCGTTGACCATCAACAGGGCCGTCAGTACCTGGCACTGTTGGCACTTTTGCTTTTGCAGCGGTCTGTTTCGCGACGGCTTTGTCACC
>CANHHS010000143.1 GCA_947460445.1 Opitutia bacterium
GATCGCAAGTCGGTTTGGAAGCCAGCGAAGAACTATTTTCCAGAAGGTATGGCCGACCTGACCAAGGTGAGCATCGCCCTGCGCGACGAAGGCAGCTCGCTTGGCCTTTGGCTGGCACCTGATGACACGACCAATGACATCAATTGGGCTACGAGCGCCGACGGCGGCCCGAAATTTACGAAAGCCCAACCCAATAAATATTTTGCACGATACTTCGCTCACCTCTCGCTCGCATCACCTGGCTATCGGAATAATCTTACAGCACAGCTCCAGTCGCTAACCAAGGATGTCAAAGTCAGTTACTTCAAGTTCGACTTCAATCATCTCTCCAATGCGGTGCCAACCGATCGACACGGGCACGCCGCCGAGTTTGACGGCTGGTCAGAGACAATGAGTTTGGCTTTGCCTAAGGAGACATTCATTAACGCCACGAACTGGACCTGGCACAGCCCAGCTTGGCGCAACCATGCTGATACACTCTGGCTCCTCGCAGGCGACGATGGCTTTAATGGCAACTGGCCCGAGCTTGCCGGACGCGCCCAAGCTACGACCGACCGCGATGCCTATTTCTGGCGCATGTGGGGCGACGCCGCAGACCGCCCGTGGTTCCCCATTTCCGCAATCATGACCCACGGCATCATCCGCAACCCAGGCGGACAGATGTCATTCAAAACCGACACTCTCGAAGATTGGTGCGATCACGTCCTCATGCACTACGGACGTGGCACACTACTTCGTGAGTGGTACTTCTTACCTAAGAATCTTTCCAAAGATGAATGGGCTTCGATTATCGCCGTGCACCGTTGGACTGAAAGCCGGCAAGCCGATATGGTAAATACATGTTACGTCGGCGGACGACCCGATGAAGGGAAAGCCTATGGATACATCGGTTGGTCTAAAGACGGCCGTACCGGCACACTCGTCGCACGTAATCCTTCTGCAGAAACGCAGACATTACATATAGCCATCGACGCAACCACACTCTTCCGCGGCAAAACTGGCGAAGCCTGGCACGGACGACTCGTCTACCCGAGTCGCATCGAGTTGCCGACCACTTGGCAATCGGGACAAACCGCCAATATCACGATTCCAGGCTATAGCACCTACGCCGTTGAATTAGTGCCAGGTCAGGCCATCGGCCCGATGGTTAAGCGGATGCCCGCCGCTACCACGAAAGTGGGCGAAGGTCCTGGACAGTTCTTTGTAAAGCCCGCGAGTTTCGTCGACGGACGTTGCGAACTTCTCGTTATCGGTCGCCCCACTTTACCCAAAGTCTTCATCAACGGTAAAGAAGTCGCCGCACTTCGAACAACACACGGAAAAATTAATGCATTCGTCGGCTACGCTCGCGACGGCATGATCAGCGAGACCGCACGTCCGTGGGAGATGGCTAGCTATGATCTTTCATCCCTTAAAGACACAGAGTCAAAGGTGCTACTCCAAGGTAAGAACACACGCGCGGAAGCTTGGGTACTTGCAGAAACATCAGAGGGTACAGCGACGCCGAAGGACACGCTTTCGCCCTTAACCCTACCCGGACATCGCCGCGAAACCCACCTCGCCTACCCTGAGGGCGCTGTGGAAGCGCCGGCTGCACCTATACCACCAACCGCGGACGAAATTCGCGGAGCAATCCGTGGACGCATCGAGATGGAAGTCTTTGGAAACAATGGCGGCCAAAACGGCGAGAAGGACGTCGTCCTCTCAGGCGTATACCTCGGACGTCTCCCCACTCAAGGCGACGAATGGATGCTTGCTCGTCTCGAAGTGCCTGCCGATGAGTTCGGTCTCATCCGTCAGTTCCAAGCTTCGCCGACTGCCAATCGCATCATCATCCGCTCCGAAGGAGACAAGGGCGACAAGTTTAAGGTGCGTGCCATCCACCTTGTGCTCACTTTAGCCGACGGACGTGAGGTCTCCACCGAGCCGACTGGCGCCTATACCAGCCACGCCGACTGGGCACACCGCGAAGGCACGCTATTCAGTCGTCCAGAATATTCCGGCGCAATTAAGCTCCAGCCTTAAACGTCAGCGAAGTTCAACAGGCTGGTTAGCCTTTAAGTTAACTTGGCGCACTTCGCCTTTAATTCTCACAGCCACTGCCTGGTCGATGGTAGAGAGAAGAACGGCACGTTCAAAGGCACCCGCTTTCCAAGAAAGCTCCTTAACTTCAATCGCACCACGTGCCTTTAATCCATTGGCGTGACCTTCTGGCCAACTCTTAGGTAGTGCAGGTAGCAAAACGATTTCACCTGCATGCGACTGTACAAGCGCTTCTGAGATACCAGCGACAATACCGTAGTTGCCATCAAGTTGGAACGGTGGGTGATTCGCAAAAAGATTGGGAAGCATGTTGTAAGTCATCAGACCACGAATCATCTCAGTGACACGGTCACCACGTCCAAAACGTGCCCACATCGCAGAGCGCCAAGCCCACGTCCACGAGCGTCGACTGTCACCTACCGAACCACGGGCCTCGAGCGACTTCATCGCTGCGGCAGCAAACTCGGGTGTACGCTGCATCGAAATCTGGCGACCCGGGAAAACTGCGAAAAGCTGTGAAGTGTGGCGGTGGTGATCATCTGGCTCATCGCGATCGACCATCCATTCCATGAGTTGACCCCATCGACCAATCTGCGGCCCCACAAGTTTAGCCTGTTTCGCTTTAAGCTCATTACGGAAAGCGTCATCAACACCAAGTGCTTCAGATGCCTCGATGGTATTCTGAAAGAGGTCCCAGACGATTTGCTGGTCATGGGCGACGCCGTCTTCGCGCGGTCCGTGCTCAGGCGACCATCCATTGGGAATCACGAGGCGTCCGTCCGGTAATGCCTTTAAGTGATCAAGCCAGAACTCACTAATCTCTTTGAGTAATGGATAGGCGCGCTCGCGTAGGAATACCTTATCGAGGCTGTACGCATAATGCTCCCATGCATGCTGTGCCATCCAGGCGTTGCCGGGTAGGTTCCATTCCCAGCCATTGCCACCCCAGATGTTCTGCGAGGTGCGCGCAGCCCAGCCGCGTGGATTCGACCCGAAGCGCTTGCTATCGGCCTTGGTCGCCTCGCGGCAGCCGGGCGCCATGGCGATAACCCAATCTGTCAGCGGTACATGGCACTCCGAGAGGTTCGAAACTTCAGCGAGCCAATAGCACATCTGCAAATTGATGTTGTTATGGTAATCCGAAGCCCAAGCAGGGTGATTCGATTCATTCCAAATCCCTTGAAGATTGGCAGGTAAGCAACCTGGGCGACTTGATCCGAGCAGCAGGTAGCGACCGTATTGATAAAGAGTTGATTCAAGTTCTGGATCTTGTCCGCCTTTAACGTAAGCAAGCAGACGCTTATCTGTTGGCAGTAGTGAGACAGCAGCGTCCGTCTTGCCCCAATCAACATCAACACGGGTCATCCATGAGCGGTGGTCGGCTACGTGCTCTGTGCGCAAATTTGCAAAGCCCTTGGCTTCAGC
>CANHHS010000144.1 GCA_947460445.1 Opitutia bacterium
CCCGGTTGAAGATCGCGAACAGGACGCGGATGTCGAGCTTCACGGTGCCCGGGCGGCTGCCCTCGGCAATCCTGCTCGCGATGTAGGACTGCACGTCCGCGGGCCTCACCGTCTGGATGCTCCCGTCGGCCCTGGCGCCGATGTGCTGCAGGAAGTAGCGCACGGTCTTCCCGTAGGACCGGACGGTCGCCTCGGTGCTCCTCACCAGCTTGGCGTCGAGGAACTGCTGCATGTAGTCGCGGGCGGAGACGAACTCCAGGTCGCGGCCGGTGACCCGCTTGTGCATGTCGGCGGCGTTGCGCGTGACCACGGCGGCGGCGATCTCCCCGTCGACCTCGGCGATGCGCGCGTCGCGCTCGATCTGCATGGCGACCTGCATCGCCTTGTCCTTGGCGACCATTCCGGTGCTGCGGGACACCCACTTGTTGTCGGAGGCGCGGAAGCGGACGAACCCATTCCTGGAGCGCGAGAGTTGTCGGAAGAGATGCATGGTGAGAGAGACGGAGCGAACAGGATGATGCCGCGCGCCTGTCGCTCAAGAGAAACTCTAACAAAAACTCTAACAAATCACACGCCATCAAAGCGTGTACTGAATTAATAATGACGGTATTGACGTCAGTAACACCGAGGCCCTTTTCCGAGGGTTCGAATCCCTCCCTCTCCGCCAGTTGGATACAAAGCTGAATAGCTAACCAGCTGAACAGCTGAACGGAATAGGTATAGGTGCCTAGGGATGAGAAACCGGGTTCGCCGAGCGTAGCGAGGAGCGATGTCGCAGACATCGGGGCGAAGCCCCGGAGCGCAGCGGAGCCAATCCCTCCCTCTCCGCCAGTGGATTGACGAGACTAAAGACTAAGGTCTAACGACTAAAGTCATGACTATGCATTCTGCCTTCCCTCCCGCATCTATGCATCTGCTTTAGTCCTTAGTCATTCGTCTTTAGTCTCAAGCATAGCAATGTTGCTGGAACTCGGTCTAGTTTTTGCTGACTGAAGTATACCCCAAAAATTATGCACACGTACTTAACGGCTGCCCTCGTCATTCTACTCACGCCACTTGGGATAGCTGCACCTGCTGGAACTGATGATACCAAGACTATTTTGAGCGTCGTCTATCCACAAGAGCTGCAAGTCTTTCAACGTACCAAGCGCAACGAAGGTCCCATACGAGTCTCTGGCAAGGTAACTGTACCTTGCGATACGGTTCAGGTACGTGTCACAGGCAATGACCTCGACGGAAAACCACTCAAAGGCGATTGGGTCGACGCCAAATATCGGGCAACAGAGAACGGTTTTTCGACAACACTGACTTTGCCGGCGGGTGGTTGGTACTCCGCTGAGTTTCGCGCGATGAAGTCCAATAACGAAGTGGCCACCGGTAAGGTCGCTCAGTTTGGCGTGGGTGAAGTCTTTGTTGGCGCTGGCCAATCCAACTCCACTAACTGCGGTGGCGGTGGATCGAATCTGCCGACCGATGGACGCATTGAGACCAAGTCAGGACTCGTCTCAAGTTTCGACGGTAAGACTTGGCGTATCGCCAATGACCCACAACTCGGCACACATGACAAAAGCCAAGGTGGCAGCTTTTGGCCTGCTTTCGGCGATGCGATGACTGCGCGCTACCATGTGCCCATTGGTGTCGTCGTCACCGGCCATGGCGGCACCTCTATCAATCAATGGAAGTCTGGCAGTGAACTCTTTAATTGGACGCTTGGTCGAATCAAAGAACTCGAAGCATCAGCGGTCCCAGGTTACCCTAGTTTTCGCGCCCTGCTCTGGCACCAGGGCGAGAGTGATGCAGATATGAAAGGCGTAGCCTATGCGAATGGCCTTGGCACAATCATTCGCGAGATGCGCCAGCAGTCTGGACGCAACTTCACCTGGTTTGTCGCCAAGGCATCCTATCGTCCAGGCAAGCCGCTCGAAGCACCCGTCACGCAAGGCCAAAAGGAACTTTGGGATAAACGCGTCGCGCTCGCAGGACCCGATACCGACGCGATGCTTGGCGAACTACGCGACCACGGAGGCAAAGGTATCCACTTTAGTAAAGTCGGCCTTAAAGTTCATGGCGAAGCTTGGGCTGAGAAGGTTGCCCCTTGGCTCGACCAACAAATTAAGTGATAAATTAGGGATGAAGCTGCTACTCTTGCTCTCCCTATTAAGCTCACCGCACCTATTACATGCGGCGTCAGCTTGGGATACCGCCGTTGCAGATCCCGTAGCCGCACAGTTAGCACGGCCTACCAAAGCTCAGTACGAGTGGCAGGAACAAGAGTTAGCTATGTTCGTGCAACTCGACCCAGCGACGATTCAACAGCGTGAGTACGATGACGGAAGTACACCCCTGAAAGATATACGTTTTGAAAAGTTAGACGTGAATGAATGGTGTCAGGCGGCGAAATCCTTCGGTGCTAAAGAGATTGTCTTTATGTTGGCACACAGTGGCGGCTTTTGCATGTGGCCGAGTCAGACAACACAATACCATATCGGGAATACAGCCTACCGTGGTGGCGGCGGCGATGTGGTCAAAGAATTCGCCGATGCCTGCCGCCGCCACGGACTCAACGCCGGCTTCTACTTCTGGCTCCCCCACCCGAGCAAAGTCGCCGAAGACACCTCAACCATCAGCTACCGCAAGTTGGATAAAGTAGAGACGTGGGAGGACTCCAACCGCTTGCTCGAGCGTCGATTCGACGAAATCATGGACCGACTAGGGTCCGATCTCGTCACTGAGATTTGGATCGACCAACCCATCAAAGCCGCAATCGGTAAGCGTATCGCTGAACGGGCCCCTCGAGCCGTCATCGCCGCCGTCGGCAGTCGCGACCCCCTGCCAACCATCCGCTGGCCTGGCAACGAACGTGGCGTCGTCGCCTATCCCTGCTGGTCGACCCTCGACCGTGCCCGCATTGCTGCCACCGAGGCCCCCAATCAGGTCGAGGCCGACAAGCGTCAAGTCCAGGGCGTCGAGAACCCCAACGGCGACTATTGGGCGCCCCACGAGGCAGATGTGCCTCTGCATGAACATTTCTGGCATATGCGTCCCGCAGCGCTTAACCACCGCCGAAGTCTTGAAACGTTAATGGACTGCTATGAGAAATCCGTTGGACGTAATAGTTTCTTGATTCTCAACTGTGCACCACAAGCTGACGGCAGTGTGCACCCTGATGATATGAAACGGTATGAAGAGTTTGGTACTGAAATTCGCCGACGGTTTGGCAACCCACTTGGAAAAATTGAACAAGTCGCCGCCAAAGATGCTGTCCTTAATCTTGGTAGTACGAAAACCGTGGGTTACGTCGACCTCTGGGAAGACTACCGCTACGGTCATCGCATCCGTGCCTTCGTTATCGAAGGCTTCGACGGCAAAGCTTGGGTGAAACTTTTTGAAGGTACTGCCGTGGGTCGCCGCATGCTTGCCCGGTGC
>CANHHS010000145.1 GCA_947460445.1 Opitutia bacterium
AGCGCATCGAGTGTCCATTCAAGGTCTGCCGCTAAAAGAGCATCCACCACCTCGAAGGCCTCGCCTTCGCCATAATTCGGAACCAAGCGCTGCACGTCTTGAACGGTAATTTTTCCTTCGGCTCCCGCATACACGCCGAGCTTTTCAGACTCACCGAGCAAAACACGCGTCGAGCCCGAGACTTTTTCAAGTAACGATTCCGCAACACCAGGGCCTGCTTTGACACCAGCGTCACGCAAAGCGTTTTGCGTAAACTCAAGCCAATCATCCCCACTCATCTTGGGTATATCCAAATAGTCCCCTGCTTCTGCCTTCAGTGTCTTTAATTCTTTGCGAACGCGGTTCACAGGACACAGCGAGACAACCAACCGGACCTCAGGGTCAACCTGGGTGATTAACGGTATCAGGTGCTCCTCGAGAATGACCGCAACTTCTTCCGAGCCAGCCTGTGCTTTCGGTAATTCCAACCAGTTCAACGCACGAATCCAGACGACTTTAGCGTTACCAAAAAGACTTAGACTCGTGAGCGCACTGCGGATTCGTTGTTCGATAACTTCTGCATCCGCAACCGCGCGCAGTCGTGCATCCACAATTTCAGCATCCACGCCCTCCCCTGCTTTCTTTTTTTCCCGCTCATAACGCGCACGGGCCTCACGATCGACGAGGTAGTCGTCGTCGCCGACCACGATGGTCAAGTTTGCGGGCATAACTTAACATCGCCTCGCCTAACCGCTCATGGCAACGCTGAAGCCTCTTAGGCGCTATGAAGTTTATCTTCGACGCCGTAACAGTTTAAATTACGACGCATCCAGTCCAAAGCCGTATTCACCGCCCGTGCCTTCACTTGCAGGCGGTCACCCACTAATACTACCCGGCGGGTCCAAACCCCTGAAGGCGACGCATAGCCAAAGTAGATTGTGCCCACTGGGTCCTCTTCTGTGCCACCACCTGGGCCTGCATAGCCAGTGACAGATAAGCCGTAATCCGATCCAAATTTTTCCGCTGCCGCCGTGGCCATAGCCGCCGCACACTCTGCAGAAACCGCACCGTGTTGGGAAATAATGCATGAGGGAATACCCAGCAGGCTTATTTTAGCATCATTAGAATAACAAACGGCCGATCCCATCAGGACTTTCGACGAACCTGGCACATCGGTAAAAGCACTCGCTAGAAGTCCGCCTGTGCATGATTCACCGAGCGCAACCGTGCTGCCCATGGCAGTGAGTTGCTCAACGAGCAGCGTAGCCAAGCAGGCATGCCCTGTACAAATAAAGTCGTCGCCGACGGTGTCGCGAATTTTGCGCGCAACATCTAGCATGCGATCGCAACACGCATCACTTTCTCCGGCACTAATACGTGCATCAACGATGCCAGTATGTGTTCCAAACGTTAACGTCATCCCCGGAAGTAAATGTGGCCGTACAAGATTTTCGAGTGGCACCGCACCAATCCCAAAGGTTCGAATTTGTACATAAGCTTCCTCTTCACAAGCAGCGCCACACGAACATAACCGCGGTATAACTTCTTCCTCAAACATCGGGCGCAATTCAAGCCCAGGGCCAGGAAGCATAACCAGCGTGCGACCTTCATGGGAAAGGTAAATACCTGGAGAAGTGCCTCGTGGATTGGGAATAAGCTCGGCACCTTCCGGTAAAAGACATTGACGCAAGTCGCCCGGAGAAACTTCGCGGCGGAGACGCACGAAGCGATCACGCAGCGTAGCTTCAGCTTGGCTATTGTGTACGAGTTTTAAACCAAGGGCAGAGGCAACGGCTTGACGGATGAGGTCGTCACGGGTCGGCCCCATGCCACCGGTGGTTACAATGAGATTCGCCTCTTCCCACGCATGTGAAATTTCAGCAGCAATCTGTTCGGCTTCATCGCGCACGACTGAACCGCGCAAGACACGAACGCCGCGACGCGCGAGCTGCTCGCCAAGCCAAACCAAGTGTCCGTTGGTACGAATGCCGTCTAAGAGCTCATCGCCGACATTCAAAATGACGGCACGGCAGGCTTTGCGAGATTGCGTTTGCTCCATGGGGAACTGAAGCCACCTTCAACGGACTGCGGAAAAATGCAACAGGAGCGTGAAGATTTATCCCCCCGTGCGAAAGCCCGCCAAGCCCCCCGCGAGCCCGGGGTCTACTTGATGCGAGATTCTGCAGGGGTGATTATTTACGTTGGTAAAGCCAAAGATTTACGAGCCCGCCTAGCTTCATACTTCCGATCTGGAGCCCGCCATACGCCTAAAGTAGCGGCTTTGGTGGCAGCCATCGCCAACCTAGAATGGCACACCGTTCGCAACGAAACGGAGTCACTCTTACTCGAAGGTCGCCTCATTAAGCGCTGGAAGCCCCGCTGGAATGTCCTCCTCCGCGACGATAAACAATTTTTGCAAATTCGGGTCGATGTGGCGGATGCCATACCCTCCTTTCGTCTCGTACGCGCTCGTACCACCGAAACGGCACGCTACTTCGGACCCTTCCCCCACCCCACCCAGGTTCGTCGTACCCTCGGTGAATTAAAAAAGCTCTTTGGAATCATCTTAAGCGACGTTGAACCGACACGGCTCGAAGACGGTCGCTGGCGACTCTACTCTGATGCACGCTCGGAAATCCAAGGCCACCCTAACGAGGTAACGGAAGAGGACTACCGAGAACGTGTGAACAAAGCCTGCGAATTTCTTGATGGTAAAATTCGTGATTGGGCCAAAGCACTTGAAGCGGAAATGGTCACGGCAGCAGAGGCTCGTGACTACGAACGTGCTGGAGAATGCCGCGATCTTCTAAGTGCGATTCGCTTAACGACCGAAAAGGCACGGCGCTTTTTACGGGATAACCCTTTACCAAAGTCCGACGGATCGATTGGGCTCACCGCCCTTGGACAAGCCTTGGGAATTTCAACACCCCTTCGACACATTGAGTGTTTTGATATTTCCCACATTTCTGGAACGCTCGCCGTCGCTTCGATGGTCCGATTCGTCAACGGACAGCCCGATAAGTCCGGCTATCGCCGATTCCGTATCAAAACATTTGAGGGCAATGATGATTTTCGCTCGATGCACGAAGTCGTGGGCAGGCGCTACGGTCGCTTAGCTAAAGAAGCCCGTAGCTTACCCGAGCTTGTTGTTATCGACGGAGGGATTGGACAAGTGGAAGCCGCACGCAAGGCGTTCACGGAAGCTGGCATCCCGATGCCCACAATGATTGGCTTAGCGAAACGCAATGAGACAATTGTGCGTGTCGACGGCTCCGAGCTTGTACTGCCACGACACCACGAAGCCCTACGACTACTGCAACGCATTCGCGATGAAGCCCACCGATTTGCGAATGACTTTAATGCGGAACTGAGAACGAAAAAACTC
>CANHHS010000146.1 GCA_947460445.1 Opitutia bacterium
AAGTGCCGTCAAAGAAACGCCCAACTGATTTCCAAAGGTCATTCGCGCAAGGGCATGCCCTACCCCGCCCGCACGTACTGCTGAAGCTGCGCGTACTTTACCGGCAGCCATAAGTTTATGCACCGCGGCTAAGCGCTCACGCAGAAGCACCAGATCAGGCAGGAGCGCAGTAGTACGAGGAATTTCGATTAGGACTAATTCTGATCCGGCTTGTTTCAGTTCTGCGGAAATAACTTGGGACGCTTTACCGGGAACAATCGCGAATGAGATGAGCGTCGGCGGGACGTCGAGGTCCTTGAAAGAACCAGACATGGAATCCTTACCACCAATCGCGGCGGTACCCATTTCCATTTGCGCTTCAAAGGCGCCGAGTAAAGCAGCCAGCGGTTTGCCCCAACGCATCGCATCGCTGCCCAAACGTTCAAAGTATTCCTGCAAGGTTAGCCGTGCCCGTGACGGATTTCCGCCGGCAGCAGTGAGACGGGCTAAAGATTCGGCAACGGCACAGACAGCACCATGCCCCGGTGACCATTGTGCGACCACGGGACTATACCCGTAGGACATAATTGAACACGTATCGGTTTCCCCACCGAGCACTGGCAACTTCGCTGCCATGGCCTCTTGCGGTGTCGATTGATGTATGCCGCCAAAAGGATGCAGGACAGTCGACGCTCCAATTGAAGCATCAAAGCGCTCAACCATCCCGCGTTGTCCAGCTTGCGGCAGAGTAGAGAGTGCTTCGAGAAGGTCGTTCGCCGTCGGTGTCGTCTTCGCTGGATGGAAAGGATGTCCTTGGGGATTCGGTGCGGCAATGTACGCCGTCGCCGTCTGGCGGACGCCATTGGAATCCAAGAAATCGCGGGCGATATCGACAACTTTCTGGCCGCGCCATTCCATGATGAGATGACCGGTATCGGTCACATCCGCGACATGTACGCATTCGAGATTTTCGCGAGTCGCGGCGGCTTTAAATGCAGCGACGTCTTTCGGATCAAGCACCACAGCCATGCGCTCTTGAGATTCCGAGAGCGCAATTTCCGTACCATCTAAACCGTCATACTTTAATGGCACACGATCTAAGTGTACATGTAAGGAAGGTGCTAACTCACCAATCGCCACCGAGACACCACCCGCGCCAAAGTCATTACAGCGCTTGATAAGAGGACTGATAACGCGATCACGGAAGAGGCGCTGCAGCTTACGCTCTGTCGGTGCATCGCCCTTTTGTACTTCAGCGGAATTTTGGAGGGCCGTTTCGGTGTGCTCTTTGGATGAACCCGTAGCACCACCAACGCCATCGCGACCGGTACGACCACCGACCAGTAAAATGACATCCCCAGTCGCAGGCGTACCGCGCGTTACCGCAGAGCGTGGACCCGCAGCGACAACCGCGCCGACTTCCATACGCTTGGCCACAAAGCCTGGGTGATAGTGCTCGCTCACAAGACCCGTTGCTAAACCGATTTGATTCCCGTACGCGGAGTAGCCGGCGGCGGCTTCACGGGTAATCTTACGTTGAGAAAGTTTTCCAGGTAGGGTTTTTTCGAGGGGCGTACGGGGATCTGCGGCACCCGTCACGCGCATGGCTTGAAATACATAGGAACGTCCAGAGAGCGGATCACGAATCGCACCGCCCAAGCAGGTAGCGGCACCGCCAAATGGTTCAATTTCGGTCGGATGATTGTGGGTTTCGTTTTTGAACATCAACAGCCACTCTTCTGTCCGACCATCAATGTCTACAGGCACGACTAGCGAAGCTGCATTCACTTCTTCCGATTCCTCCATGTCATCCAAAATTCCCCGACGTTTCAGTTCACGCGCGGCGAGTGTTGCTAAATCCATCATACAGGCGGTCTTCGATTCGCGCTTAAGGGTCTTGCGGACTTCTAAGTAACGCTGCCAAGCCTGACGGAAGGGTTCGGTGAATGGGGAAGCTTCGAAGTCTACCTTGGTTAATTCAGCCAAGAAAGTGGTGTGGCGGCAGTGGTCTGACCAATAGGTATCGAGCAGGCGAATTTCCGTGAGCGTCGGCTCGCGCTTGGCCTGATCGCGAAAGTGTGTCTGACAGAAGGCGAGGTCGGCATCCGACATCGCTAGCCCCATCGACTGACGGAGTTTAACTAAACTTTCGGCATCCAATTTAAGGAAATTCGAGATGGATGCTACCGGTAAGGGTGTCGGCGATGCACGGCGAAGTGCTTTGGGCTTTTCGAGTGAGGCTTCGCGTGAATCTACCGAGTTAATCAGGAAGGCTTTGATTCGGATGAGATCTGCAGGGGAAATTTCGCCGCGAATCACATACGTGCGCGCGGCGGCGACTGCGGGACGCTCCCCTCCCCCGACGATTTGCAAGCATTGTGCAGCGGAGTCGGCACGTTGATCGAATTGGCCAGGGAGAAACTCAACGGCGAACGCACGCTCTTCGGGAGTAATGGGGAAAGTCTCCCGATAGACATCGTCAACAGGCGGCTCAGCAAAAACCGTGGTAATAGCTGCCATGAGGGCGTCTTCCGAAACACCTTCAATATCGTAACGCTGCAAGATTCGCAGATCTGTCAGCGTGGTTAATCGAAGTTGCTCGCGCAAATCACCCAGCAAGCCCTCGGCTTCAGAGCGGAAGTTGGATTTCTTTTCGACGAACAGACGCCACATAGGGACCCTTACTTAAGGGGAAGCAGTCGGCGGAGGGCAAGAAGGGATGCGGGGCGACTTAGAGAGACTAAAGACTAAGGACTAAATCTCGGTAGAACCGAGCGACTAAAGCAGAGACAGTACGCTACGCTGACGATACGGCCTACGGCCTGACGGCACGCTCGCTAAAGCTCGCTGACGAGACGCTTCGCTGACGGTCCGCTTACGCGGAGCAGGAAGGAGCAAGCGGGAGGCGGGACGGTACGCTACGCTGACGATACGGCCTACGGCCTGACGGCACGCTCGCTAAAGCTCGCTAACGAGACGCTTCGCTGACGAGGTTGTGCTAACTTTCGTCGAGCCGAAGGCGAGTCGTCAAGGTGACCTTGGTCACCGATCGTCAGCGTAGCGTATCGTCGAGCCTATTGGGCGAGTCGTCTGCTTAGTCCTTCAGCCTTAGTCTCTCTTACGCCCCTATCCATTATCGCTATCAACAAAAAGGCCACCCGTCTCCGGATGGCCTTTCTTTAGTCCTTAGTCCTTAAGCTTTAGTCTCTCTTACGCCTTCGTTTGTCGACGGCGACGGATGGCAGCTGCAGCGAGTGCGAGGCCACCGAGGATGATGCCGTAAGTCGAAGGTTCAGGAACCACCGTGAGCGTG
>CANHHS010000147.1 GCA_947460445.1 Opitutia bacterium
CAAATGGGGCCCAGGCTACCTCCTCTACGCACTCCTCGATACCTTAGTTGACCGCCTCTTGGTCCAAACCGAAGAGATTGAAGATGCGATTACCGAAATGGAGGACCATATCTTGGTCAGCAATGAAGGCTGGGACTTAGGCGAAGTCTACCGGCTGAAGCGCGTCGTGGTGCGACTCAGTCGTTTAGCCCAGCCGCTTAAGGACATGGTCAGCGTGCTTGAACACTACGAACACGGCCTCCTACCGCCGAGTATGGACATGTTCTTCCGCGATCTCTACGACCACGCAATTCGGTCCGCAGACCGTATCGAACACGCCCGTACCATCTTACAAGACCTTCAAGAGTATCACCATACGCTACAGGAGCGTAAAACCAGTGAGATTATCCGACTGCTCACCGTGATGTCATCTGTCTTCATCCCCCTTACCTTCGTCGTCGGCTTGTACGGTATGAACTTCAAATACATGCCAGAGCTCGATCAACCGTATGGATACTTCATCGTGATCGGCGTGATGGTCGCATTCACCGTCGGGATGCTCCTTTGGTTTAGACGTAAGCGCTGGCTCTAAAGACTTAAGCTCAGCCGCAATCTAAAGCGTCGACATCTAAGATGTCGGCAACTTCGGCGTCACCGAGGATTTTTTCGCGCAACGGACGAAGGATACGCATGAAAGGAGCCACTGCTGGCACCAGATACCATACATGGTGTCGGTGAAGATCCTTAATGCACCCAATCGGACAAACGGTTGGCCCGCGAATCTCGACGTTCTTAGGTAAAACCTTCTCCAACTCGCGCACCCAGTGTTCTGCCGTAAAGATAACCTTCTCTTCACTTCGACCGCGGAAGAGATGGCGAATGAGGTGGCGACCTGGCGGATAACCAAATTCCTTACGCCGCTCTAATTCAGCAGCGGCAAATCCTTCGTAATCACACCGCTTCGCAAACTGAATCGGATCTGAAGCCGGCTGGAAAGTTTGCACATAGACAACGCCCTCGATATCCCCCCGACCCGCACGACCAGCCACTTGCGTCAAAAGCTGGAAAGTGCGTTCAGCCGCCCGGAAGTCAGGCATCTGCAGCGAAAGATCTGCATCCAAAATACCCACCAATGTCACACGCGGAAAATCAAGCCCTTTGGCAATCATCTGCGTCCCGAGCAAAATATCAATGTGCCCAGCACGGAACTTGGACAGGACTTCGCGGAATAAATGTTTCTTACCCATCGTGTCTGCATCCATCCGGGCGACACGCGCACGTGGAAAGAGCTGTGCGAGTACTTCTTCTGCACGCTGGGTGCCGTGTCCCTTCCAGCGAATCTCGGGAGACTTACACGCAGGACAAATCGTCGGGGCCGGTGCACGGTAATCACACAAATGGCAGCGGACGGTATGATCTGTCCGATGAAGTGTCAGAGGCACGCTACAATGTGGACACGGGGTGGCCTGACCGCAGGCAGGACATACACATGCCCGGGAATGCCCCCTTCGATTCAGAAAGAGAATGGATTGTTCACGGCGCTCAAGTCTCTCGCGCAAACCGTCGACCAACTCGCGCGCCAATACAGGTGAGCCTTTCGCATGTAAGACCTCACGGCGCATATCAATAATGCGGAAGGCTGGCATTGGGCGGTCGTCGACCCTCTTAGAAAGACGCACAAACCCATAACGGCCGGCTTGTGCATTAGACCAAGTCTCAAGCGATGGCGTAGCGGAACCGAGAACACAGGTAGCATTCAGGAGTTTTGCCCGCATCACCGCGACATCACGTCCGTGGTAAAGGGGCGTCTCTGACTGCTTAAACGATGGCTCGTGCTCTTCATCAACGACGATGAGCCGGACATCGGGTAAAGGCGCAAAAATTGCCGAGCGAGCACCCACAACTACCCTCGCCTGCCCAAGTGCCATGGCCATCCAGGCATCAAAACGTTCGCCTGCAGAAAGGTGACTATGCCACACCACAACCTGAGTGCCAAGATCTGCCAGCCGTGACCGCAATCGACCGACCGTCTGCGGCGTCAGCGCCACCTCAGGCACTAGAAAGATTGCTGATCCTCCAAGCTGAAGTGCCTGACGGATGAGAGAAATATACACTTCAGTCTTACCTGACCCCGTAACGCCGTGAAGGAGGTGCGTCTTGAATTGTCGCTGAGACAAAGACTCGCCCATCGATGTTACGGCTGCCGCTTGCTCCGGGTTTAAGGTGTGACCGGCAGATGCGACAATTTCAGAATCTGCGAAAGGGTCATCATACGCTGTTCGTAAAATGACCTTAGCTTCTTCAGCGACGAGGCCCTTGGCAATAAGGCCATCGACGGCCGATTGACCGATACCCAAACCTTCTGCCGCTTTGGTGCGTTCGACAGGCACAACTTGTGCGCTCAAGAAATCTATCAGTAGCGCTTGCTTGGGTGCACGTCGACGTAAGGCTGCCAAAACTTCGGCATCCACAGGCTTAGCTAAGGTTAACAATCGTCGCAGGACAGGCCTGACACCCGTGCGCACTGCCGAAGGTAAAACCGTCTCGAGTACTGAATTGAAACTGCAGCCATAATACTCAGCCATCCACTCCGCGAGACGACAGACGTCGTCCGTTAACACAGGCTGCTCATGCTCAAGCGATGTGATCGGTCGTAAGCGCGTACCTTCGGGCGGCTCCGCAGGAACTTTCCAAACAACCCCCAACTTCACACGATTCCCCAAGGGAACGCGCACGAGGTGACCAACTTTGAGAACTGCCTGCAGAGCTTTGGGAATGGAATAGGTGTACGGTCGCGACCCCCCGTCAAAAGGGACCACTTCTACCGCTCCTGCGGCAATCTCTCCAAAGAGGTCAGGCACGCCCTACCTTCGCCTCGTCTGTGGCAGGATTCAAGCCAAGGGCTTGCTCGGACGTGAATGTGAGGCAATCCGAACGCACATCAGCGCCCACATACAGCCAATAGCATTGGCTACAGCCAACTGTAGGTCGGCAGGCAGGCTGTAAAAGATGGCCGTACCTGGAATCCACACCAACCAGTTAGGTAGAAGGTTTGGGACGACAATGCGACGGTACCATCCGGATCCAAGCTGGGCACGTAATGCAGTAAAGTCCCAGCCGAGGTCTTTCCAGAGATGTGAAACTGCGTTAAAAGGTGCCCCAACAAAAATCGTGAAGACACTCATATCACAGGCAACCTTCGCTAAAACAATCGCTGGCGTTAAATCAGCTCCGGGTGCAGGTCCAAATAGAAAAGTTAAGAGCGCATAAAACTGGTCAACGAC
>CANHHS010000148.1 GCA_947460445.1 Opitutia bacterium
GAAGGCATCATCGACAGTGTACAACTACGCGAAGTGCCGCCGATTCCCGCTGCGACTGCGCAGCGAATCACTAAGCGTTAAGCTGCGTGTCTCGCGAAATAATGCTTAGCAAGAGCTTGCGTGCCCAGGTCAGCGTCGCCCGCGGCGACGACTTGATCATAAAGACGCGCCGCTAGTTCCAACCCTGGTAAATTAAGTTTAAGCTCGCGAGCGGCCGTTAAGGCGAGCCCGAGGTCTTTCACAAAGTGGCGTACATAAAAGCCCGGCGCGTAGTCGCCTTTCAAAACGCGCGGCGCAAGATTCGTCAAACTCCAGCTGCCGGCAGCGCCACCAGCAATCGAGCTAAGAACTGTTTCGGGATGCAGTCCCGCTGCTTGCGCAAATGTGAGCGCTTCGCACATCGCCAACATGCTCGAGGCGATGGCGATTTGGTTTGTGAGCTTACAGAGTTGGCCAGCGCCCGCTTCACCCTGGAGTACCACAGATTTTCCCATGATTTCAAAAATGGTTTTTGCGCGTGCAAAATCTGGCTGACTCCCGCCAACCATAATGGACAACGTCGCTTCGCGTGCACCTCGGTCGCCCCCAGAAACAGGGGCATCCAATGCGGCGACACCTTTGGCGGCAGCTTCTTCGGCCAAACTACGTGCCAGTGCGGGATCCGAAGTTGTCATATCAATCAACAACTGCCCGCGATGAGCAGACGCCAAGAAGCCGTGTGGGCCGCGCCAAACTTCGGCAACATCCGCAGGATAACCGACCATCGAAATCGCTATATCCGCGCCGCGCGCTGCGACCGCGGGTGAATCAGCCCAAGCGGCGCCCGCAGCAACGAGCGAATCAGCACGGCTGCGCGTACGTGTATTCACAGTGATGGTATGACCGGCTTTTAACAAATGGCCTGCCATGGACGTGCCCATGACCCCTGTGCCTATAAACGCAATACGTAGCGACATAACCCAACCATCATGGGTCTTTTTGCCGACGCAACATTAGTCAGCCTTGGCGCCGCGTTCACCGTCCGCGAAACGTAAACGAATAGCCTGACCTGACTTTAAATCAGCGGACTTAATCACAACCTTGCCGTCCGCCGAGCTCACGAGCGCATAACCACGGGCAAGGATGGATTCGAAGCCAGCCGCCCGTAGGCGCTTAGATAATTGTCCGAGTCGTTCGCGCGCCACCGAGACACGGGCACGTGGAGAGCGACGAATGAAACGTGATTTTAAACCAGAAAGATTATCGCGGCGTTCGGAGAGTAAAGATTCGGCAGCGCCTGTCATTCGCGTCCGTAACAAGACCAGATCTTGCGCCAGTGCTTCAAGTTTTCGAGCAGGTGCATGTGCTGCGAGTTCAGCTGAAAGCAATCGAACACGCTGCCGCAGTCGCTCCTGTCCTGAAGCAATGAGTTCTGCCGCAGCCGTGGGAGTCTCTGCGCGCACATCCGCAGCATCGTCCGTCAATGGATGATCTGTTTGGTGTCCGACCGCAGAGATGACGGGGACAGGACATGCGCGCACCGCTCGCACGAGTCGCTCATCATTAAAACACCAGAGGTCTTCCATTGAGCCACCGCCACGACCAACAACGATTAAGTCGATTCCAGGAATGGCAGCTGCGCGGGCTAAAGCTTTTACCATGGACGCAGCCGCAGCTGCACCTTGCACGATAGCAGGTACAATAATCACGCGCCCAGACCATCGACGCGTCTTAAGCACCTCCACAAAATCGCGGCGCACCGCACCTGACGGCGAAGTCACAAACGCAACTGTTCGCGGGAACTCCGGAAGCGCCCGCTTAACTGCTGGATCAAAAATTCCCTCAGCCTCGAGACGCGCTTTGAGCTCAAGGTAACGGCGCCAAAGGTCGCCTTCGCCATCAGCCACAATTGATTTTGCGATCAGTGAAAGTCTACCCGTCTTGGCGTAGAAATCCATCGCGCCGGCAACGATGACTCGACGTCCATCCGTTAGCTCGGTTGCAGGCTTACCACGAAAAGTAAAAAGGACGACGCTCACCTGTGAGACAGCATCTTTCAGTGTAAAGTAATACGTGTTGTTATTGTAGAGCTTACAGCCGGTGATTTCGCCAACAACCGAGAGCGACCCCAAGTCCTTTAACTGTCCCTTTAAGACATCGGCCAATTCCGTCACGCTTAGCGGGGTGCTAGACATAACCTGAGATTAATGCGAACGCTGGACGGCGAGCAAGAACTCGCGGTTGCCTTCGCCGCCTAGAATCGGTGAGTCCATCGAGCCTATCACCTTGGCGCCTGACAAAGAAGCGGCCGCGGCAGTTACCTCGCGCACGATACGCTCATGCACCAAGGGGTCTTTAATGATACCGCGACCCTTGTCGGCTTCTTGCCGCGTCGCTTCAAACTGAGGCTTCACCAAGGCAACCATCCAACCACCGACTGCGAGCCGAGACCAAACCGAGGGCAAGACAGTCGTTAAGGAAATAAAAGATACATCCATCACTACGATGGCATACGCTTTATGAGGCAGCTTTGCCGCAGGTAACTCGCGTGCGTTGAGGCGCTCGAAATTTATTACACGTTCGTCCGCACGAAGTTTGGAATGAAGCTGTGCTTGGCCGACATCGACACACGTCACTGACGCAGCGCCACGCTGGAGTAAACAATCCGTGAAGCCACCCGTCGAAGCACCGACGTCCAAGGCGTGTAAGCCTTTAACTTCGATCGCAAAATGGGCGAGTGCACCTTCAAGCTTCTCTCCGCCTCGGGAAACAAACCTTGGGGGCTGTTCGACGGTGAGCGGACTCTCCACCGAAATTTTTTGCGATGACTTTGCAACGACGCTGTCCGGACCCGTACGAACTTTTCCTGCCAGGATGAGGGCTTGCGCCATTGTCCGTGAAGCAGCGAGCCCACGCGCAACCAATAACTCATCTGCACGCATTCTCTCAGGGGCATCGGCCATACCTGAAAGTTGGCGGGAGAATGGATGAAAGGCGAGCCAGGTCCTTAGTCGCGACGACGACCAATCAAGTAGAGGAGATTGCCTAAAGCAGCGACAAAGGCAGCGATGTACGTCCATGCGGCCGCATCGAGGACAGCCTTTGCGCCCTTATCTTCTTCGGCATCCAGTAATCCAGTTTCTGACAGAACTCGTCGTGCACGCGCCGAAGCATCAAACTCAACTGGCAAAGTAATTAAAGTGAAGAGCGTGATGACAACGTATGCACCAATCGCGATGTTTAAAATAAGATGATTCGA
>CANHHS010000149.1 GCA_947460445.1 Opitutia bacterium
CTATTGGCGTTTTACAATCTGAGTTTGTTTTGCGCTATGGCCAAAATGCTAAATCGGATGTCTCGGCGTTTTTTATAAGTCTCGGCTACCAAGTGAGTGAGGACTGCCAAAAGGCCCTTAAAGCCTACCCGGCTTTTGTCTATCAGCCGTCCACAGCATCGAAGTAAAGCAGCCTCAATGCGTTAGCCTTCTTACTTTCTAAAGGATTGTTGGCGTAATCACGAAAGGCTACATATCCACGCTGGCAAGTCGGCGATAATCTCGGATTATCTTGGGAACCAAACTCAATGGAAAATCTCACTCACCGGCTGTGTGTGAACCTATCAGATAAACCGGGTCTATTGGCTCGTTTTTCGAGCCTGATTGCAGAAAACGGCGGTGACATCTCTTCTGCACAACATCACGTCGAAGGCGGGAGACTCTACCTCCGCTTCATTTTTACCTCTAAAACTAATCGCGAAGAATTACGGCGCGTTTTCTTGAATGCAGCCCAAGACACAACTGACGGCGCGAGCATCCATTTAACTGACCCTGAATTGCCTGCACGTGTTATTGTGCTCTGCTCACGTGAAGGCCACTGCCTTTACGATCTCTTGGCACGCCATCTCGCACAAGACTTTCGATTCACAATACCCTGCGTCATCTCTAACCACGAGACCCATCGGCGCGTTGTCGAATCCCATGGTATCCCTTTTTATCATGTACCGTCTGACGACAAAGTAGCCGCAATGCGCGAAATACGCCGTCTCTTTAAAGAGCATCAAGGCGACTGGATGGTTTTGGCCCGATACATGCAAGTGCTCGACGCAGAGACCTGTCAGGCGTTCGCAGGGAAAATCATCAACATCCATCACGCATTCCTTCCATCATTTCCAGGCGCTCGACCCTACCATCAAGCTCATGCAAAAGGCGTTAAACTTGTGGGAGCCACCTGTCACTTCGTAACAAGCGATTTAGATGATGGTGCAATTATCGAACAAGACATCATCCGGGTCGACCACGGCGATAGCCCTGAATCGATGATGCAACGTGGTCGAGATATCGAGGTCTCGGTGCTGGCCCGAGGACTCCGAGGGGTTGTCGAAGAGCGGGTATTCGCTGCAGGTAAACGTACAGTCGTATTCCGATAAAGGAACCCGAACCGACCGTTGCTGTCTTTTAAGCATGGCTCTTAAACGACGCAACTTCCTGCGCCTTTTAGCCCTCGCGGGTTTCTTAGGTAGCGCCCGCTCTGCATTAAATGCTCAGTCAGTGCCGACAACGTTTTCTGACAAGGATCCGCTGCCAGATGTTTTAGCGCCTTATCTACAACTCGTTGGTAACCCTACCACGACTTGGGTCTGCATCCCAGCTCGGAAGGCACAACACGTCGCTATTGCGACAGGCAATAAAACAGAATCGAGCGTCTCAGCGTCAACCGATGCGAAAGCTCGCCCTGTTCGCGGAACGCCTTGGACAATCTGGTTTGCGCCAGTTCCAACCGATCAAGCTTACCAAATCATTGTCGATGGAGTTCACCACGGAGGACAACGTAAACGACGTAACCCAGCAGACACATCGGTCGCCCGTGTCGCCTTCCTCAATGATGTCCATGATCGTACCGGCACCATCCAACTCATATGCCGAAATTTGCGCCCGGAGAATCACGACCTTGTTGTTCTACTCGGCGACATCTTCAACGACCCATCTAGTAAAGATGGGGCAGAACGAACCTTCCGCACACTCCACGCACTCGCCACCGTCACACATGCGGACGAGGTGCCCATGCTGTACCTACCTGGAAATCATGATTACCGCGGTAACTTTGCTGACCGCGTGGACGATCTCTTCCTAGCTCCGCGAATAGTTCCTGACTCTCACGACCCCAAAGGCGGCATTGGCGCACATGATCAAGGCTGGGACCTTCGCATGGGGCCCATTGCACTCATTGCAGCGGATACAGGCGAGGACTTCGAAAAGCGACCGGAGCTTTTTAATACACTGCGTGAAAGACAGTCCTCAACGATTAGCAAGGCATTGGCCGCAGCCGCAAACGCACCTTGGCGGGTTTTCCTCAGCCATATTCCACTCTTTTCGGATGATATTTGGAATTCCGAGCATGCCCGAAAAACATGGACCTCAACACTCACTACTGGAAAAGTTGATGTAGCCCTGGCCGGGCATGTTCATACTTGGAAGACTATACCCGCAGGCAAGGAGCAGGTCATTCACTTCAAGGCCAGCCCACGTGACAGCCAATCCATTGATACGGAGGTGCGTTATGTTCCTCCCTTCCCTACGGTCATTGGTGGCGGACCCGATCCCAAGGCCGCTACGCTGATGCTTTTGCACGCCACGTCGACCGAACTTACCGTACAGACTCTCGCAGCCGACGACGGACGCCAACTCAGCAAGTTGCAACTCAAGCGTTAAGACATAAGCCACTTTCTGCACTACACTGGCTAGCAAAGTTCAAGGGCAACCCCGCTAGGCAAAGATAAGTGATGTTTCTGCGGAGACCATTCTGCCTCGCACTCCTGTCCAAGTTTAGCCTAGGATAGCACATGGTTCCAGTGTCACGCTGGTGCCAATCTGTAATACCATGTCACTCATTTCTCGCCTCTCCGCTCGCCTCCAGAACCATCCTAAGCGGGTTGTCTTCCCTGAAGGCAGCGACCCACGCATCATCCAAGCTGCGCGTCAATTCGCTACGCGCAAACTCGGCGTACCTATTCTACTCGGCGATCGTCAGCGTATTAAAATTGCCGCCGCACGTCTCAACATCTCGCTCGACGGCATTCGCTTGCTTGAGCCTGAGCGCGCCGACGAACTCTCAAGCTACGCAGAGAAAATCGCCTCCATTCAGCGCTACGGAAGTATCAAACTTTCCGGAGATCCCCGCGAACTTGCCATGAACCCTAATTACTTTGGGTGCATGATGGTCGCGACATCTGCTGCCGATGCAATCGTCACAGGCGCGACAGCAACTTCCGCTTCAGGTATTCGCGCCATCTTACAGACATTCCCCCGCCAGGTAGGCGTTAAAACAGTTTCTTCGATGCTTATCTTGGAGTCCGAAGATAACACCAAACTAGGGAGCGACGGCGTACTCTTTCTTTCGGACTGTGCAGTGGTTCCCGAACCGACTGCGGACCAACTAGCCGACATCGCCGTTACGACCGCTGGTCTCGCCTCGCACCTTTCAGGCCAAACCCCTCGCGTGGCTATGCTTGGTTACTCGACACACTCACC
>CANHHS010000150.1 GCA_947460445.1 Opitutia bacterium
CCCTGTCACATGGTTCGGAATCCCATTGGCTTGGATGATGCGAAAGTCTCCTTCGGTCTTGATGACCACGTGTGGCTGCGGCGCTACGGCTTCACTTGGTGCACTTGTTAAAGATGCTCCTACGAGTGAGCCTGCAATTATCCATGAGCGCATACTTAACTAACCCTTAGGTATCTATTAAGTTTCATCAGGGCGCCGACTTATCCCTCCGCCGACTTTTCTTTATCTTTATCCTTTTGGTCGAGGTCGTCGAGCATCGCACGAATGCGCAGGCTTCTTTCGGCTGACTCATCGAGCACAAATTTAAAATCAGGAGTACGCTTGAGTGTGACCACTTTGCCGACGCCTGTACGAAGTTCGCCACGGATGCGTGCTAGCAAGCGGTTTGCCACCAACTCATTCTCTTTCCCGCCAATAACTGCATAACGCACACGTGCTTGGGCAAGATCGGGCGAGATGGTGACTTCAGTGATGGTAATGCGCGCAGATTCCTGTGGCCAGTGAGCTCGAAGCATCACAGAGATTTCGCGCTGTAATAGTTCCGCGACCCTGGTCAGGCGATTGGACATTCCTCAGAGGGTCGGGCGAACTTCGAGAACCTCGAAGCACTCAAGCACATCACCGACGGCATAGGTGTCGTACCCAGAAATGCGTGCACCGCACTCAAATCCAGCTTTCACCTCGGATGCATCGTCCTTGAAGCGCTTCAATGTTTCCAGAGTGCCCGTGTGGATGACTTGTCCTTTACGAATCAAGCGTGCCTTAGCGGATCGGCGCAGGAGTCCTTCACTGACCATACAACCCGCAACCATTGCTTTACTAAGGTCAAAGACGGCACGGACTTCTGCGGAACCCAATTTGTTTTCGCGCAAGATAGGATCAAGGAGTTCGGTCATCGCTTCCTTCACCAACTCGATGAGCATATAAATGATATCGTGGGAGATAACCCGAATGCCCGCGCGCTTCAGCATGGGTTGCACGCCGGTGTCTGCTTTGGCGTCGAAGGCAATAATGGTCGCCTTCGATGCTTCTGCGAGTGCGACATCGCCCTGAGTGATGGCACCAACCGAGCCACCAACGATTTCTAAAGTAACTTTGTCATTCGGGATAGCTTCAAGGCATCCGCGAAGAGCTTCGAGGGTTCCGTTGACGTCTGCCTTCAGGAGAACTCGGAGGACCTTGTCTTTATCGGTCGCCAGGGCGGCCATCAATTTTTCTAAATCACTCATGCCGGGCTTGCCGACAGAGACTGCCGGAGCGCGGGCAATGGCGTCTTCCGATGCTTTGCGTGCGGCCAGAGCTGCTTCCTCGGCAATGTCACGAGCTTCACGGTCATTCTTGACGCAACGGAAGTGCGCGCCGGGAGCCGGAACGTCTTCCCAGCCAAGAACGAGTGCAGGGCAACCAGGCCCGACGGATTGAAGGCGTTGGCCGCGCTCGTCCATAAGGGCGCGAACTTTACACCAAGTTTCGCCACAGACAAAGGCGTCGCCAGGTTTCAGGGTACCTTTTTGGACAATGATTGTCGCTGTCGGTCCACGGCCTGTTTCTTTTTGGGACTCAATGATTACTCCTTGTGCTGGGCAGTTCGGATTGGTTTTGAGCTCAAGGACGTCGGATTGAAGTAAAATAGACTCAATGAGATTATCCATGCCGTCGCCTTTGAGCGCTGAGACGGGAACGGCAATTGTTTCGCCACCCCAATCTTCAGGGGTGATGCCGCGTTGTTGCATTTGTTGTTTCACGCGATCGACATTCGCGCCTTTCGCATCGGTCTTGTTAATTGCTGTAACGATGGCACGAGCATGCTTTTGGGCAAACTTGAGCGCTTCATCTGTCTGCGGCATAAACCCGTCATCCGCAGCGACCACGAGCACGGCTACGTCCGTCACGCTGGCACCGCGTTCGCGCATTTTTGCAAACGCAGCGTGACCTGGGGTGTCGAGGAAAGTGACGGTGCGACCTTTATACTCAGGATTTTCACCTGCGTAAGTCACTGAATAGGCGCCGATACGTTGAGTAATTCCGCCCGCTTCGCCCGCAGCAACATTCGCCTTACGGAAAAAGTCGAGCAGAGTGGTTTTGCCATGGTCGACGTGACCGAGCACGCAGACGACAGGGGGGCGGGTTTGCTGTAAAGCGGGATCGTCTTCGTTGGGCTTAACTTCAACTTTCTTTGTTGGCTGTACGCCTTCGCCGCGGTGGCGAATTTCCAGTTTAAATCCATGCCGTTCAGCGACTAATTGTGCATCAGCTTCGTCGATGACTGTATTGACGGCGACAACTTTGCCGAGTGCCATGAGGTCGCTGACGACCTGGAATGGCTTCATGTTTAGTGAGATTGCGAAATCGCGAACGACGATTGGCGGGCGAACGGTTACCGTGCCTTTGCTACCAGGCGTCGCTGCTTCATTGCCTGCACCCTGTGGGCGTGAGACAACGGGAGCTCCGGTTGAGCGAATAACAGGAGGGGGGAGGGGCGCACTCGGGCGGCTTGGCGCTACAGGCGGCTTCACTGTCATTGGTGGCAGATCTCCGCGTTGAGGGGTGGGTACGGAGTGAGCTGCTGGCCGTGGCGCTTGCGTTGGAGGAATGGCCCTCGGTTGAACGGGTAAAGGCGGACGTACAGAGGGCGTCGGCGTAGGTACGGATGGCTTTACAGGTGCTTCGACGGGTTTGACGGCTTCTGGCTCCGGCTTTGCTTTTTCAGGAAGACGCGGCGTGATGAACGCCATTAAGTCAGCTTTATATGTTTTGCCGCAGGTTGAAGAGGCCGATGGCTTTTTGCCTTCGGTGTAAATGAAATCTTTCCACTGAGGATTTTGCTCAACGAATTCACTGACCCAGCCGAGCAAGACTTTTACTTCGACATTAATCTCCTTGGCGACGTCGCTAAAGCGCTGCGTTGCCGGAGTTTTTTTGGCGGGACTTGGTTTCTTTTTCTCAGCCATGCGAAGGTTCGGTGTGGTCGGTGTTTAGAAGTAAAAGCGGATTAAGCTTGGCGCGCTTTAGCAGCAGCAGCCACAACCTGGGCAGCTTCTTCAGGAGAGAAGCCAGCACCCGTGAAGTCGGAGGCCTCCATGCCTTCAAGTACGCTGAGGTCGGTAACACCCATTCCCACGATTCGTCCAACGAGGGATAAATCGAGTTCGAGGCGTTCCGCCAATGCGCGGGCGCGTTGTTCAAGTTGATCATCGACCGAGTCAGGAACGTGAATCGACTTAG
>CANHHS010000151.1 GCA_947460445.1 Opitutia bacterium
GTATTCGGCAATATCCGCTATGCTTTGATCGGTTAATCCTAGCTGCGAGGGATAGAACATTAGGGAGCGCTCGAGCGGCTTAATCTCTTTCACCCGCTTCTGCGGAATTGTCTGAATCTGGCCACCCATGCACTTCATGATAACTGGGTCTCCGCTCGCCAGAACCATACCGGTAATCACGACCCCATCGGTCGTCACCAGGCGCGAACCTTCGTAGCCATGCGAAATAGCTGAAGAAGGCTGAGCGATGCCTGTAATTACAGTTTCGAGCGATTGATTCTTTGCGTAACCCGTGAGATTTGGACCGTACTCGATACCCGCATTACCTAATCGATGACAAGCAAGGCACGCACCGGCAGCGACTTTTCCGCGAGCTGCATCACCCTTCAGGGTAGCGATTTTTTCGACAGAAGACAGCTTGGGGGCGTCGGCAGCTTCAGGCGGAAGCTCAAAAGGCGTGAGCACAACTTTGTCCGCATCATAAAGTCCGCGAACCTTCAAGAGACCTTCGACATCATACGGCTTCCATAAATTACCCTTACGATTCATCAGCCACCAGTTCGCCAACTCGTGCTGCGAGAAGTTTTTATCTTGAGCCAACTCGATCATCGCCATGACGGCAGCGTGACTTTGGGTAAACGCGAGACCGTTGACGGCAAATTTAGCTTCTCCGGGTGAAAGCTTGCCCGAAAGTAAACGTGCACGCACATCAGCCACGGATTGCGGAGCGTGCAATCGCCATACAATGCCTGCAAAAGCGGGCGACCATGTATCCGGAGCCGAGCCCATCGCTTTGGAAATCGCTTCATAGACAGCCGCCTCGCGACCCGTTGCGCCAAGACCGATGGCCTCCAGGTATGAGCGATCTTTGCCGTCATACTGCTTCGCAATGACTACCAAGTTTTCAATAGCTTCGGACGTACGGAAATCCCGCATCGTCAAAGCAACTTCCCGGCGAATCGCCGGTGAGGTGTCTTTAACCATGGCGGTTGCCGTCGCAAAGACATCGATGTTTGCAGAACGCAAAGCACGATAAGCAACTAAGCGACGAACCTCGTTGGACGACTTGAGCTCTTTCTTTACCTTCGCAACGCCACTCTCACCAAGTTGCGCGAGTAGCCAGATAGCTCGGTAAGCAAGGTATGGATTTGGATTGTCGAGTAAGGCGGAAACAGCGGGTACAGCTGACGACCCCTGTGCCTTCAACCGCGCAAAACCTGCGCCGCGTACATTCACCGCAGGACTCAAGAGTGCCTGGATTTGTCCTTCGGTCGTTTCTAAATTAATTTTCGGCACATTCGACTTAAACCCTTTCGGCGCTAAACGATAAATCGTACCCGCAATACGGTTGTCGCGGGTTGCATGTCCGCCAACACCGGGATCAAACCAATCTGCAAAATATATCGCGCCGTCGGGACCAACCGCAACATCTGCCGGACGGAATAGCGTCTTGGTAGCGCCGCTCGGCCTGCCACCTTGGAAATCTGACCCAGCCCAATCACGCTCTTTATTGGTCGTGATAAAATCAAAACGCTCAAGCTTCACCCCTGCCCCGTCGGGCTTTGGAAAATACCCGAAGATGACATTCTTCCCCGCTTCACACGCGAGTAGCATACCATTCCATTTATCACCAAGGGCACCGTTCTCATAAAAGGCTACGCCTGTCGGCGAGCCGCCTCCATAAACATCCCCTGCAGGCATGGTTTCGGGATTTTCTTGGCGCCATTCAGCAGTCGGCACGTCTTGCCCAGGACGGCGGTCAGCCTCCCATGAGCGTTTACCATCGGAAGAAGCGAAGCCGGCATTACCGCCTTCCATCACCATCGTCACACGGCAAGCGGGCGGATCGTCGTTGTCGCTCTGAAAGAGGTCGCCCACGGAGGTCACGATCTGCTCATAACTATTACGATAGTTATGTCCCATGATGCGCAGATCAGAGCCGTCGGCATTCATCCGCACCGAGAATCCACCAATCCAGACATTACCATCGTCGCTCTGCTTGCCAGCAATGTTTTGTAACATGTACGGGCTCCCCATGTAGAAATTGCGCCCAGCCTTATCCTTAAACTGTGCACCGGTGTTACCTTGGTTGAAATTCCACTTACCATCGGGCCCCACGGTGACGCTGTGCAAACTGTGGTCGTGTTGACGTCCATTAAAGCCCGTTAACAAGACCTCACGCTTATCAACTGCAGGATCAAAGACGCCGTCGCGATTTGTATCCGTATACACCAGTAAATCAGGCGGCTGAGAGACGACGATTTTGCCATCGATGGCTGCAACGCCGAGCGGTGAAGCTAAATTTGTCTCTTGGACGAAAACCGTAACCTTATCCGCCTTACCAGCGCCCGTGGTATCTTCGAGAACAACAATGCGATCACCTTCTTTGCGACGTCCAGCTTTGCTCCGGTAATTCACGCCTTCGGCAACAAAGAGCCGGCCCTTTTCATCGAAGTCGATGTTGGTTGGATTATAGAGCTGCGGCGTGGTTGCCCAAACTGTGACCTCGAATCCATCAGGGACCGTAAATAATTCTGCGGGGACAAGCATCGGGCTTTCGTCCAGAACTTCATCGATATCAGCGGGAGGAGCTTGGGTGAAAACGAGGAAGCGAACGGCTGCTTCTGTCGGAGCACCATCGCGCATCGCGCCCATGTCATCGAGTGCAACCTTCGTGGAAAATTTCGTCGCACCTTGAGGCAAATCAAAGGCGATCACCGAAGTCGCGTGTGTGCCGATGCCGTTCGTATATGTCTGACCCAAAACTTTGAGCGGACCTTTATCAGTATTCTTCCCGACCATAACCGAACCCCAACTGCTTTCGGCCTTTTTCCACTTCAGAGAAGTTAGCGGACGTGTAGAGCCATCCGCCATGACCAATGTTGGCTCAATCCAGTCTGCCCAGTCTGAATTATTACTGCCAAGATCAGAGACCACGAGGTAGAGTTCCTTGGCCCCTTTAAGATCCACGTTCATCTCAGCCATACGGACCTTATCGCGTGCCGCAAAGGCACGTGAAGTGGCCGCTGGCTTAACAGGTGCCGCCGCAGCGTGCGACAGGGCAAGGCTCAACACACAGAAGCCAATGCGGGCATAAACAGTATTCATGGAATAAAGCGGTTACGAGAAGACAGCCAAGTCGACGCAAAGTTACAAGGAAATCGGCTTCGCAAATACGAAGTTACTGTAAGCTGCCCAACGTCTA
>CANHHS010000152.1 GCA_947460445.1 Opitutia bacterium
ATCTCCCGCCACCATACGGTGACTCACCTCATCCATTGGGCGCTGCATGAAGTGGTCAGCAAAGAAGCAACGCAGAAGGGTTCCGCCGTTGCGCCGGATAAACTCACATTCGACTTTAACAGTGGTGCACTCACAGGTGCTCAGGTCCTCGACATCGAGCGACTCGTCAATGAACGGATCCTCGACAACAGCCCGGTGTCGTGGAGCGAAGTTAAGTACAGCCAGGTCAAAGGTCGTGGCGACGTCATGCAATTCTTCGGCGATAAATACGGTGAGACTGTCCGCGTGGTACAAATTGGCGGCAAGCCCACCGCATTGGATGGTTACTCGATGGAGCTCTGTGCGGGCACCCACGTTCGCTCGACAGGCGAAATTGGCTTACTGCGTATTACGGGCGAAAACGCCATTGCCGCAGGCGTCCGCCGCATCGAAGCGATTGCCGGCCTTACCGCTTACGAAGCCGCACGCGCCGACAGCGATTTACTCCGTAAACTTGCGGACACGACACAGTCGCCTGTTGGCGACGTCCTCAAGCGCGTCGAACAGTTGCTCGAGCAAAGCCGTGACCTCGAACGAAAACTTAAAGCTTACCGCGATCGTGAATCCGATGCTGTGGCAGCGGAACTTGCCGCGAGTGCCAAAGACCATGGTGGCCTAAAACATGTGACTGCGCGCGTGAGTGCAGATGATACGACATCGCTCCGCGAACTTGGTGCAAAGGTTGCCGGAAAAGTTGGTCCCAGTGCCGTCGTCGTTCTGGGCGCTGTGATTGAAGGCAAGGCGTCAATTGTTGCCAACTGTGGCGCTGATGCGATCAAGGGCGGACAATCGGCTGGCAAACTTGTCTCTGAACTCTGCACGCAGTTGGGTGGTAAAGGTGGCGGCAAACCAGAGTCGGCCATGGGCGGCGGACCCAGCCCGGATAAACTCGACGCCGTTTTAGCCTCGCGACGGGCCTAAAGCCTAACTTTTACGGCTCGCCCACAAGGCCTCGGGTCTTAGCATCAAAACCCCTGATGCGATTCCTAGTTCCATGCCTACTTGCGACCGTTGCTTTCGCCCAATCCTCACCTTTTTCTGAGAACCTAGAGGGTCAGTATAATCGACCTATGGCCGACAGCCAACGGCCGCAAATTCCGCGTGCCAACGTGGTTGTCGACGCCGACCAAGTTCAAATTGTGGTGCGGATGGAAGTCAAAGGTGCGACACGTGCCAAAGCAGAAGCGGGCCTACGCAATCTCTCTGCCAAATTGAGTGCGCGCTTCGAAGACAAAGACGGCTTAGAAATCGAACGCCTCGAGTACAACTTTGCCCGTCCGTTTGGAAATTACAGCTCAAGCAGCTTCCTGAGCAAAAAAGATAAAGACCCAGATACCTTCATTGCCGGAGGTGCTTGGGCAGTACGCACAAGCATCGGGGATGACGCGATGACTTCAGTCGACTCTTTGCGTTCGGAGACCACAAGTTTCGTCGAGACTGACGTCAATAAAGATGAACTCGTCACGATTCATGTCAGCGAAGCTAACTGGCGCCTGAGCAACCCTCAGGACTACCGCAATGAACTATTGCACAATATTCGCCGTGATGCCGCTGAAGCCGCGAAGCATCTCCCTATGGGCGAAAATCGCCTGGAAATTATAGGTCTCGATCGCGCCGTCCAAGTTTGGCCACAAGGTTCCGGTAAATTCACCCTCTTCATTCCTTACAGCTTTACTCACAAATCACAGGTAACGGAAGATGATGTAAATTGCGGCTGCGACAGCGGAAATGGCGAAGATGGCGAAGAAGAGGATGACGACAACGAGCAGCCCGCAGAGACCAAGTAATGGAATGACCATTCGCACTTTAGCCCTCGTTGTGAATCGTGCCAAACCTGGCACCGAGACGATCGTTGCGGAGATTTCCCGCGTCTGCAGCGAAGTAGGCGTAACCCTACGCGAAGTCGCCTGGCCGATTGACCCCAAAGGATTACGTGGGGCAGACGCCTGCTGCGTCGTCGGTGGCGACGGCACTTTCTTGGGTGTAGCGGAAACCGCTGCCCGTGAAGCTGTGCCGATGTTTGGCATCAATCGCGGTAAGTTAGGCTTCCTCGCAGCTTATCCAGCCGAAGACGTAGCTGCGAGCCTTCGGTCTGTTCTCGCCGGTCAAGCCCGTCGCGAAGAACGCGCCATGCTTGAGATTACGTTTGCTGATGGCACGTTTGCTTTAGCGCTCAACGACCTCGTCATCAAAACCCGCGATGTTTTTCGCATGTCGCGTCTTGGTGTTCAAGCCGACGGATCACCCGTCAACACATACCGCGCGGACGGTCTTATCGTGGCAACGCCGACAGGTTCATCTGCCTACAACCTTGCCGCTGGCGGTCCACTGATTGACCCCGCAGCGACCGTCATTGCACTGACACCGCTCTGCGCCCACACACTCTCGAATCAACCGCTCATTTTCTCTGCCGAAGCTGAGCTGCGGATTGAAAGTTTAGATGCAGTACCGCTCGGACTGTCCGTTGACGGCCGACCTACCCTCGATGCTGCCAACCGCTTACCGCTCATCGTACGCACGGCCAAAGTTCGCCTGGGAATTCTACGTCCAAGTAATCTAAGTCACTTCGACGTCTTACGCTCCAAACTCCACTGGGCGTAATATTTTAAAACTGCAGACGCTTTATGCTCCTTCACTGGTATAAGATCCGCGGATTACGCAAACAGGCAAATCACTTGCTCGAAATGTCGAGCAAGGTTGATTCCCTGCGCCAAGACATCTTACCCGCAGATGACCTTGCTGAACAACGGAAGCACCACGCTACATTAAAAGCGCTGCTCAAAGCTAAGCCGTTTAATGAAGACGCCGTAACCGCAGCTGCCCAAAGTTTGCACGAAACAATGCTTCGAACGGGCGGGAAAGTTTACCCCGTAAGTTTTGGTACCGATTGGACAGAAATGTTCATCCTCGCAGCCATCGTGGCGGGCGGCATTCGCGCCTTCTTCATCACGCCGATGAAGATCCCCACAAACTCGATGTGGCCGACCTACCATGGGATGACGGCAGAGGTGCGCTCGCCGAATGACCCAACCCCGTCGATCCCTGACCGCATTTGGGGTAAATTGACACAGTG